>JBOICE010000269.1:0-5399 GCA_050739815.1 Pseudomonas sp.
CGCCGACAGCCGCAGACTGGCCAGACGCAGCAGATGTTCGGCTTCGGCCAGACGCCAGTCCTGACGGCTAGCGCCGAGCACGCTTTCAAGGCGCTGACTCAAATGCTGTTGATCACCTTGCAACTGGACCAACAGACGCCGGCGGGCCTCCAGCTCCTCAGGCAACGGCAGCGCAGCCAAGCGCGCAGCCAGGCTTTGCTCGTTCAGGGTCAACGCCTGAGTCTGGCCACGGACATCTTCCAGTTGTACAAGCTGCTGCTGGTCATACGCCTGCAGGCTACGCACCTGCCACGCCCCCCAACCGCCGACGGCCACTCCTGCGGCACCGAGGAGCAGGGCCAGCGCGGCCAGACCATTACCCCGTCGAGCAGGGGCTGTAGTAATCGAAGCGGGCGCATCGAGCGCGGGCTGGGTAGCGTCTTTCGGGGAGGTTGCTTCGCTCACGTATCCATCCTGTGCATCAGGGGGCAGGCGCGGGTTGAGTCCGCAAGGCTGCCAGCAACGCCGCGGCACTCGCGCCACGACAGTCCACAACCATTCGAGCGCCAGCGGCGCGCGCCAACTCGGCAACCCGCGGGCTCGGTACAAACAAGGGTAGCCGCGCCAGCTCGGGCCAGGCATCCGCGGCCAGCTGCTGCAGGTGTTCAAACCCCTGCCCACTGCTGACCACCAGACCATTCAAGCGTTCCGCGACGACCCGCTCCAGCAATGCTGCAGCTGGATAGTCAGGCAGGCGACGTCTATAGAGTTGCAGATAATCGACTGTCACACCTTGGCCGCGCAAGCACTCGGCAAGGGCTTCTCGGCCACCTTCGCCACGCAGGATCAGCACCCGCGGCGTATGTACCTCCAAGGCCGCGCGCAACTGCGGCAACGCCAGCAAAGCCTCGCTGTCGTCACCGACTGGTGAGCAGGTCACGGGTAAACCGTAGTCTTCGAGTATCTGTGCCGTCGCGGCGCCGACGCTGAACCACGGCTGCTCCACCAAGGGCTGCGGCCAGTAGCGGTCGAGCAGCTCAAGCCCTAAGCGCGCTGCGGGTTTGCTGACCACGATCACCGCACAGTAGCGATCCAAGTCGAGAATCGTCGCGCGCTGTTGCGGGGTTTCTTCCAGCGGCTCGATGTCCAGGAGCGGCAGGCTGCTGCTGAAGATCGCGTGTTCGGCCAGGCTGGCAGCCAGCGCCACGCACTCCTCCGCGGGGCGGGTCAGCAGCAGGCGCCAGCCGGTCACGGGTGGTCGACCTCGCCGTAGACGCCCTCGAGGATGGCATCGGCGCCCTGGGCCAAGAGGTCTTCGGCGACCCGCACACCTAACGCTTCCGCCTCGGCCAGCGGACCGCGCGCCTCGGCGCGCAGCAGGCGGCCACCATCCGGCTGACCGACCAAACCGCGCAGCCACAGCTGCTCGCCTTCCAGCTCGGCGTAGCAGGCGATCGGTACCTGACAGCCACCGTTGAGGCGCTTGTTCAGGGCGCGCTCGGCAGTCACCCGCAGGGCGGTATCGCGATGGTGCAACGGCGCGAGCAGCGCCTGGATCTCGCTGTCCGCGCTGCGGCATTCGATGCCTACCGCACCCTGGCCGCCTGCCGGCAGGCTGTCGAGCACACTGATGCTGGAGCGGATACGGTCGCCAAACCCGAGACGAATCAAACCGGCCGCGGCGAGGATGATGGCGTCGTACTCACCGGCGTCGAGCTTGGCCAGCCGAGTGTTGACGTTGCCACGGAGAAAACGAATCTGTAAATCCGGCCGCAACGCCAGTAGCTGGGTCTGACGACGCAAGCTGGAGGTGCCGACCACACTACCGACCGGCAATGCCGCCAGGCTGTCATAGCGATTGGAGACAAAAGCATCGCGGGGGTCTTCGCGCTCGCAGATGCAATAGAGGCCCAGGCCTTCGGGGAAATCCATCGGCACGTCTTTCATCGAATGCACGGCGATGTCCGCTTCATGCTCAAGCAAGGCGGTTTCCAGCTCTTTAACAAATAGGCCTTTACCGCCAATCTTCGACAAGGGTGAGTCGAGCAGCTTGTCGCCGCGACTGACCATCGGCACCAGGCTGACTTTCAGCCCTGGATGGAAGTGTTCTAGACGTGCTTTGACGTCCTCGGCCTGCCAGAGGGCCAAGGCACTTTTGCGGGTGGCAATGCGGATTTCGCGGGACGGCATGGCGACTCTCGAGCGTAGGTAACCTACGTATCTTAAGCCAGCCCGGCGGGTGACGCACCCGCCCAGGTCGAATCAGAGGTTGTGCATCAGCTTGCGTACCCCGGCGACATGCCGGCGGCTGACGATCAGCGCGTCGCCATTGAGACCCTTGAGGAACAACTGAAAATGCCCAAGCGGCGTGCGCTGCAGGCGCTCGATACGCTCACGGGCGACCAGGGCATTGCGATGGATACGCACGAAACGCTCGCCAAATTCGTCTTCCAACGCCTTCAGCGGCTCATCCAACAACACCTCACCGCCTTCATGGCGCAAGGTGACGTACTTGTGGTCGGCGATAAAGAAGATCACCTGATCCAATGGAATCAACTCGATGCCTTTACGGGTGCGCGCGCTGATATGGCTGCGGGGGCCACTGCCGCTTTCCGCCGCCGGCCGAGTCAATGCCACAAGCTGCACGCGGTTAGGTCGCTCGGCCTTTCTCAAGGCCTCGACCAAGCTCTCCGGGCGCACCGGCTTGACCAAATAGCCAACCGCGCTGACCTGAAACGCCTCGATCGCAAACTCATCGTGGGCGGTGCAGAAGATCACCGCTGGCGGCGCCTCGCGTTCGCAGAGCTTGGCAGCCACCTGCAAACCATCCAGCCCCGGCATGCGAATATCGAGTAGCACCACATCGGGTTTCAGGCTGTCGATCAGCGTCAACGCCTCTTCGCCATTGCTGGCGCTGGGCTCCAAGACACGATAGCCATCGAGCTCACTGACCATTCGGCTCAGGCGCTCACGGGCAAGGGGTTCATCATCGACGATCAGGACATTCATATTGCTCTGGCTTCCTGCGTGAGTCTCGCACAAGGATAGCGTAGACAGGTGAAGTGGCGCCCGTCACGGCGATCCACGCTCAGACTTGCGCGCGAACCAAAAAGTGCCGCGAGACGCGCATCTATATTCACCAACGCCTGATGAGTTCCACGCGAGGGTTTTTGTTCAATGCCCTCGTCATAGGGATTGCTGACACACAGTTGGAATACCCCCTCGTTATAGTCGGCCTCGATCCGCACCATGCCACCCTCGATGCGCGGCTGAATGCCATAAATCAAGGCATTCTCCAGCAGCGGTTGCAGGGTCAATTGTGGGATCGGCAAATCTTCCGGCACGCCCGCCACCAGCCATTCCAACTGTAGACGCTCGCCCAGCCGATATTGCTCAATCGACAGATAACGTTTGCTCAGCTCCAACTCCTCACTCCAAGGCACCAGGCTGCCAGGCTTGGCCAGGCTGGCGCGAAACAGATCGGACAAATCCAACACCGCCTGCTCGGCCTTATAAGGATCGATCACCACCAGGCTGGCGATACTGTTCAGGCTGTTGAACAAGAAATGTGGGCGGATCCGCGCTTGCAACGACTCGATGCGCGCCTTGAGCTCCGCCTGCTGCTGCCGACGCCATTGGCTCTGCAGATAGAAATAGCGTAGCAGCAGCGCCGACATGATCAGGCTGATCAGTGCATGACGCAGGTACAAATTGACCTCGCCACTGCGCGGCAAGGGGCCACCCAGCTCGTAATAATCGGCGACCGCGGTACAGCCCAGCGCCAACCCGACCACGATCAGGCAACACAGAATGCCCGCGACGGCAGCGGGCAAACGCGCCAGCAATGGCCGCAGGCGACAGAGCACGGCAGCCGAGAGCAGGACGATCCACTGCACGAACAGGGAGGTCAGGGCCAAGCGCACCCAGTTGAATCCTGGCTGCATGGGCTCGGCCAGCACCAGCACCAGCACCAGCAGCTCGGCGAGCAGCACCAGCACCAGCAACGCTTCGGGCAGGCACAGCTCGGGCAGGAAGAATTCGCCATTGGCGGCCATGTTGTTGTTATTTTTAAACCAGTCGATACGCATCGGCACAGTTTCCGTGGGAGCCGGCATGGCGGCAAGCGAGCTCGCACCGCTTGGGCTAAATAAAGCACTGAAATACCCGACCGCGCTAAAAACTGTGACCGGCGCAACACTGCCCAGTCCGTCAGCCGCGGCATAAGACGACAAAGCGCCGCGGCGAATTTGTCTTTTACCCTGTTATTATCGGCACACTTTGTCCGCCATGCAGGCTGCCACTCGCGGCCCGCCCGTTTTTGCGCATCAGCCGAGCGAATCCCATGAGCACTGAGAAGACCAACCAATCCTGGGGCGGCCGCTTCAGCGAGCCCGTCGACGCCTTCGTCGCCCGCTTCACCGCTTCCGTCAACTTCGACCAGCGCCTCTACCGCCACGACATCATGGGCTCCATTGCCCACGCCAGCATGCTGGCCAAGGTCGGCGTGCTCAGCGAAGCCGAGCGCGACAGCATCATCGCCGGCCTGCAAAGCATCCAGGGCGAAATCGAGGCCGGCAACTTCGACTGGCGCGTCGACCTGGAAGACGTGCACATGAATATCGAAGCGCGCCTGACCGACCGTATCGGCGTCACCGGCAAGAAACTGCACACCGGCCGTAGCCGCAATGACCAGGTCGCCACCGATATCCGCCTGTGGCTGCGTGACGAGATCGACCTGATCCTGGGTGAAATTACCCGCCTGCAACAGGGGCTGCTGGAACAGGCCGAACGCGAAGCAGCAACCATCATGCCTGGCTTTACCCACCTGCAAACCGCCCAGCCAGTCACCTTCGGCCATCATCTGCTGGCCTGGTTCGAGATGCTCTCGCGTGACTACGAGCGCCTCGTCGATTGCCGCAAACGCACCAATCGCATGCCGCTCGGTTCTGCTGCCCTGGCTGGCACCACTTACCCAATCCAGCGCGAGATCACCGCTGAACTCCTAGGTTTCGACGCCGTTGGCGGCAATTCGCTGGATGGCGTCTCGGATCGCGACTTCGCCATCGAGTTCTGCGCTGCCGCCAGCCTGGCGATGATGCACCTGTCGCGGTTCTCCGAGGAGCTGGTGCTCTGGACCAGCGCGCAGTTCCAATTCATCGACCTGCCGGACCGTTTCTGCACCGGCAGCTCGATCATGCCGCAAAAGAAAAACCCCGACGTTCCGGAACTGGTACGCGGCAAATCCGGCCGCGTGTTCGGTGCACTGATGGGCCTGTTAACCCTGATGAAAGGCCAGCCGCTGGCCTACAACAAGGACAATCAGGAAGACAAGGAGCCGCTATTCGACGCCGCCGATACCCTGCGCGACAGCCTGCGCGCCTTCGCCGACATGATCCCGGCGCTCAAGCCCAAGCACGCCA
>JBOICE010000270.1:0-7883 GCA_050739815.1 Pseudomonas sp.
CCGTCTCGCTGGATGGCTTCTGCAGTCAGCAGCGCATGATTGATGCAGCCCAGCCGGACACCGACCACCAGAATCACCGGTAAATCGAGAGCGATCGGCAGCTCTGACAGCGATGCCTGACCGGCCAACGGCACGCGCCAGCCACCCGCGCCCTCGACCAAGGTGAAGTCCGCCCCTTTGGCGAGAATATGCTGAACCGGCCCGAGTAACGCTTCGACACTCAGGGTCACCCCCGCCTCACGTGCCGCCAGATGCGGGGCGATAGCGGGAGCAAAAGCCCAAGGGTTGACCTCGGCGTAACTCAACGGCAACGAGCATTCGCCGAGCAGCGCCAGCGCATCTGCGTTGCGCAAGCCCTCGCTGCTGGCACTACAGCCAGACGCCACCGGTTTGGCTGCCGCGGTGCTCAGCCCGGACAGCCGCGCCGCATGCAACAGGCCTGCGGCGATGGTGGTCTTGCCGACTTCGGTATCGGTGCCGGCGATAAAGAAGGCTGCGCGCATGTCAGTGCCCTTTCTGCAAGACGGCATAGACCACTCGATAGGTGGCCGGCAAACCTTGAGGCTGCCGAAAGCGTTCATAGGCTTCGATCAGCGCGAGAATTCGCGCACGCCCGGTAAGGCCGCCGGGGCGGCCGGGGTTCAAGTTGTGCGCGCCCAAGGCTTTCAGCTCATGCGTCAGGCTGCGCACATCCGGGTAATGCAGAATTTCTGGCTTGGTCTCGAGGCTCAGCACGCGCAAACCGCTGGCCGCACACAGGCGCTGGTAATCGGCGAACTGGCGAAAGCGATTGACGTGAACCATGCCATCCACCGCCTGCCAGCTATCGCGCAACTCCTGCAGCGTGCCGACACACAGGCTGCTGAACGCAAAGACACCGCCCGGCTGCAAGACCCGCCCGGCTTCGGCCAATACCGCTGCGAAATCCGCACACCATTGCACCGCCAGGCTGGAGAACAGCAGGTCGCGGCTCTGTGCCTGGAGCGGCAAGCGCTCGGCATCGCCGACGATGAATTGCTGGGCGCCACCCAATGGCCGCGCGTGCCGGAGCATGCCTTCGGCAATATCCAGTGCAGCGCCGTGCGCGCCAGGAAAGCGTTGGGCCAACGCCCGGCTGAAATGCCCGGTACCGCAGCCCAGATCCAGCCACGCTTGCGGCGACTGTTCGGGCGGCAGACGTGACAACAGTTGCGCGCCGACCGAGCGTTGCAACTCGGCCACACTGTCGTAACTCTCGGCTGCCCGGGAGAAAGACGCCGCGACTTGGCGTTTATCCGGCAGCTCGCCGAGCACCGGGGAGTGAGCCAGATCAGTCATCGCCAGACTCATGCAGAAACGCCTGGATGGCCGCCGCCACCTCATGCGGGCGCTCTACGACAAACGCGTGGCTGGCCTGCTCGATCAAACCGATTTCGATATCCGGTAACAGTGCCAGCAGTGCGCCAGCCGCTTCGCCTGGCACCAGCGCATCGGCGCCGGCAAACAGGTGCAACTGCGGGCCACGAAAAGCCTGCAATGCCGCACGGGTATCCAGTGCTGCGAGCACGTCCAAACCCTGCAATAGAGCGCTGGCGGCCATGCGAGGCGCCCCACCGGCCAGTAGCCGCGCCAGGCTGCGAGCCTCTGCCGCGCCTTGAGCGCTGAGCAAGCTGAAGCGCTTCAGCGTGGTATCGGCATCGACCGAACAACCCTCGCGGAAGGCGCTAAAGGTGGCCTTGGACATGGCGTTTGGCCAATCGCCGCGAGCGACGAAACACGGGTTGCTGGCCAGCGTCAGCAGACCGCAGCAGCGCTCGGCGCGGCGCGCGGCCAATTCGGCGGCAAGCATGCCACCGAACGACCAGCCACCGAGCCAGACGTCTTCGGGCAGGTTGGCATCCAGTTCGTCCAGCCAGTCGGCGGGATCAGCGGAATTCGGCGTCGGCAACGGTTCGATCTGCACCCGCAGGCGCTCATCCAAGCCTTGCAGGGCCGCGGCCAACGGCTCCAGTGGCGCGCTACCCAGCCCCCAGCCGGGCAAGAGAATCAGACGATTACGCATTGGCAGTCTCCGCTGAGCCTAAGCGCGGCCAACATTCGGCCAGTGCCTCTAACAATAGCTGTAACTGCGCCTCGCTATGGGCGGCAGAGAGGGTTACCCGCAGGCGCGCACTGCCGGCCGGCACCGTGGGTGGGCGGATCGCGGTAACCAGTAAACCGCGCTCACGGAGCATCTGCGACAAACGCAGCGCACGCCCGCTGTCGCCGATCAGGATCGGCTGGATAGGCGTGAAGCTGTCCATCAGTTGCAGCCCAATGCTTTGCGCGCCCGCGCGAAACTGCCGAATCAGCGTGGCCAGATGCGCTCGCCGCCAGCCTTCCGTGCGCAGCAGCTCAAGGCTTTTCAGCGTGGCGCACGCCAGCGCCGGTGGCTGGCTGGTGGTGTAGATGTAGGGGCGAGCGAATTGGATCAAGGTTTCGATCAACTCCTCGCTACCGGCAACGAACGCGCCCGCAGTGCCGAATGCCTTGCCGAGGGTGCCGACCAGCACCGGCACATCCTCCACCCCCAGACCGAAGTGCTCGACTATCCCGCCGCCGTTCGCGCCCAAGGGGCCAAAACCGTGAGCATCGTCGACCAGCAACCAGGCGCCTCGGGCTTTTGCAGCGGCCGCCAGGGCCGGTAAATCGGCCAGGTCACCGTCCATGCTGAAGACGCCGTCAGTCACCACCAGGGTGTTGCCGCTGGCCTTCGCCAAACGGCTGGCAAGGCTCACGGCATCGTTATGCAGGTAACGCGAAAAGCGTGCGCCGCTGAGCAGGCCGGCATCCAATAACGAGGCATGATTGAGGCGGTCTTCCAGCACCGTATCGCCCTGCCCGACCAGCGCCGTGACCGCGCCAAGGTTAGCCATGTAGCCGGTGGAAAACAGCAGTGCCTTGGGCCGCCCGGTGAGTTCGGCCAAGGCTTCTTCCAGCTCGTGGTGCGGCGTGCTGTGACCAATGACCAAGTGCGACGCACCGCCACCGACGCCCCAGCGCTCGGCCCCGGCACGCCAGGCGGCGATGACCTCAGGGTGATTGGCCAAACCCAGGTAATCGTTGCTGCAGAACGCCAGCAGGGGCCGGCCATCGACTATGACTTCCGGGCCTTGTGGGCTTTCCAGCAAGGGCCGCTGGCGATACAGATTGTCTGCGTGGCGGGCAGCCAGGCGGGCGGCAAGATCGAAGCTCATGGCAGCTCGGATGCGGTATACAGAAGAGAAGGTGGACAACCGCTCGGCGGTTTATCCACCCGGCGAAAAGTCGAGGCCGGCCTCGGGTGGATAGCGCTTTATCTATCCACCCAAGCAGCTATCCGCCAGACCAGATTCAGGCAGAGGCGGCGTCGTAAAACAGTTCGCTACTCTTCTGCTCGACCAGAGCCTGTTCGATTGCGGCCTGGTGCACCTCGTCGGAATGCTCTTCGCGCTCTTCCGGCTTGATTCCCAGGCGGCTGAACAACTGCATGTCCTTGTCTGCCTGCGGGTTGGCGGTGGTCAGCAGTTTCTCGCCGTAGAAAATCGAATTGGCGCCTGCGAAGAAAGCCAGGGCCTGCATCTGTTCGTTCATCGCCTCACGGCCTGCGGACAGACGCACATGCGACAGCGGCATGAGGATACGGGCCACGGCGAGCATGCGAATGAAGTCGAACGGGTCGACATCCTCGGCATTCGCAAGCGGCGTGCCCTGAACCTTCACCAGCATGTTGATCGGCACCGATTCCGGATGCTCCGGCAGGTTCGCCAACTGAATCAGCAGGCCAGCACGGTCGTCCAGCGACTCACCCATGCCGAGGATGCCGCCGGAGCAGATTTTCATCCCCGCGTCGCGCACGTAAGCCAGGGTCTGCAGGCGCTCGCCGTAGGTACGGGTGGTGATGATGCTGCCGTAGAACTCCGGCGAGGTGTCCAGGTTGTGATTGTAGTAATCGAGGCCGGCGGTGGCCAAGGCGGCGGTCTGTTCCTGGTCCAGGCGGCCGAGGGTCATGCAGGTTTCCAGACCCAGGGCCTTCACGCCTTTGACCATTTCCAGCACGTAGGGCATGTCTTTCGCCGACGGATGCTTCCAGGCGGCACCCATGCAGAAGCGTGTCGAGCCGATGGCCTTGGCCTCGGCGGCGGCTTGCAGGACTTTCTGCACTTCCATCAGCTTTTCTTTTTCCAGCCCGGTGTTGTAGTGACCGGACTGCGGGCAGTACTTGCAGTCTTCAGGGCAGGCGCCGGTTTTGATCGACAACAAGGTCGAGACCTGCACGCGATTGGCATCGAAATGCGCGCGGTGCACGGTCTGGGCCTGGAATAGCAGGTCGTTGAAGGGCTGCTCGAAGAGCGCCTTAACCTCGGCGAGGGACCAGTCGTGACGCAGGTTAGGGGCAGTGGTGGCACTCATTCGGTGTTCCTTATTAGTAGCTTGCACCTGTTAAAGTCCACAGGCGCGACACGGATGTTCGGCATAGTTAAGGAAGCGATATGCGCTGTCAACCCGATAGCAAAAAACCGGTTTACATCTGGTTAAAAAACAAACAGGACTGCTTGCTGTGTGACGAGCCCGCAGACACCTCTGCACCGCTGTGCAGCAGTTGCGAGTCGGAACTACCCTGGCTCGGCGGGCACTGCCTCGTCTGTGCGCTGCCCTTGCCAAGCGTCGGCCTCGTGTGCGGTGAGTGCCTGAAGCACCCGCCGGCTTTCAGTCGCGTCGAAGTGCCCTGGCGCTATGCATTTCCCGTCGACACGCTGATCACGCGGTTCAAGCATCAGGCCAAGTGGCCATATGGACGCCTGCTGGCTGAGCTTTTGTCACAGCATCTGCTCAACTCTTTCGATCACGGCCTGCCCAGGCCAGAGATCCTGCTGCCTGTCCCGCTCGCCAAGCGACGCTTGCGCCAGCGTGGCTTCAATCAGGCGGCGCTGCTTGCCCGCTGGCTCAGCCAGAGCCTGCAACTACAGCTGAAGGAGGATTGGCTGCTGCGCGCGCACGACACTCCTGCGCAGCAGAAACTCGATGCTGCCGAACGCAAACGCAACCTGCGCCACGCCTTTGCGCTGGCCGATCACGCCGCGATCAGAGGCCGCCATCTAGCGCTAGTCGACGACGTGCTGACTACTGGCGCTACAGCAGAAAGCCTCGCCCGCCTGTTGAAGAAAGCCGGCGCCGCACAAGTCGATGTGTATTGCCTGGCGCGCACGCCGAAACCCGGCGATGGCTAGCCGGGATTTCACCAGATGACGGCTCAGCGCAACCAAGTGCGGCTATTTCTAGCCCTGATGGCTCGCACAACCGGGCTCATCCAGGCGTGTCGGCGTACACTGGTACGCCCCGCTGTTTGGATTGCCCCATGACCCACCCCTTTGCCGCGCTCACGCCCGACCTCGTGCTCGATGCCGTCGAGAGCATTGGCTTTATCAGCGATGCCCGCGTGCTAGCGCTGAACAGCTACGAGAATCGCGTCTATCAGGTGGGTATCGAGGACGCTGAGCCGCTGATCGCCAAGTTCTATCGACCGGCGCGCTGGAGCAATGCGGCGATCCTTGAGGAACACAGCTTCACCTTCGAGTTGGCCGAGTGCGAGGTGCCAGTGGTGGCACCGCTCCAGCACAACGGCCAGACCCTGTTCGAGCACGCCGGGTTTCGCTTTACCCTGTTCCCCCGCCGCGGCGGCCGCGCGCCGGAGCCGGGCAATCTCGATCAGCTCTATCGCCTTGGCCAGTTACTCGGCCGCCTGCATGCGGTCGGCGCGACCAAGCCCTTCGAGCACCGCGAAGAGCTGGCAGTGCAGAACTTTGGTCATGACTCACTGACGACCTTACTGGAAGGCAACTTCGTTCCGAGCAGCCTGTTGCCGGCCTATGAGTCGGTCGCCCGCGATCTGCTCAAGCGCGTCGAAGACTTGTACGCCGCGACGCCCTATCAGGCGATCCGCATGCACGGCGACTGCCACCCCGGCAACATGATGTGCCGTGACGAGGTATTCCATATCGTCGACCTCGACGACTGCCGTATGGGGCCGGCGGTGCAGGATTTGTGGATGATGCTCGCCGGAGACCGCCAGGACCGCCTGAGCCAACTCTCCGAACTGATGGATGGCTATCAGGAGTTCCACGATTTCAATCCGCGCGAATTGCCGCTGATCGAAGGCCTTCGCGCCCTCCGACTGATGCACTACAGCGCTTGGTTGGCGCGGCGCTGGGACGACCCTGCCTTCCCTCATAGCTTTCCCTGGTTCGGCAGCGAACGCTATTGGGGCGAGCAGGTGCTGGTGCTGCGCGAACAGCTATCCGCGCTCAACGAAGAGCCCCTGCGGCTGTTCTAACGCAGCCTCGCGGCACGGCCCACCAGCGCCGTAAAGCAAAGCTTACGCCTGGCGTGTTTTACTCCATGAAGAAAAACCTGAACTCACAGACAGCTCAGGTGGGCGGCCCTTAGAATGGCCGACAAACTCGTTAGCTGCCTAAGCAAGGACTCAGCATGCACGCCGCCAACCTGCGCCGCGGGTACATCCTCGGCCTGACCGCCTACAGCATCTGGGGTCTGTTCCCGCTCTATTTCAAAGCCATAGCCCAGGTGCCGGCGCTAGAGATCATTGTCCATCGCGTGCTCTGGTCGGCGCTCTGCGGGGCCTTGCTGTTGTTGGTCTGGAAGCACCCAGGTTGGCTGGCCGAGTTGCGCAGCAATCCACGCCGCTTCGCCGTGCTGGCGGCCAGCGGCACGCTGATCGCCGTGAACTGGTTGACCTATGTCTGGGCGGTCAACAATGGCCGCATGCTGGAAGCCAGCCTCGGCTACTACATCAACCCCTTGATCAACGTGCTACTGGGCATGCTGCTGCTGCGCGAACGCTTGCGTCCGCTGCAATGGCTGGCCGTCGCATGCGCGGCGATCGGGGTGGCGCAGCAAGTCTGGCAGGTCGGCAGCTTGCCTTGGGTGTCACTGGTGCTGGCCTTTTCTTTCGGCTTCTACGGGCTGATTCGCAAGCAGGCGCCGGTCGCGGCACTGCCGGGCTTGGTCGTGGAGACCTGGATGTTGGTGCCCCTAGCCATCGGCTGGCTGCTGCTGAACCCCACGGCGGCGAGCAGCCAGGCGAGTTTTTGGAGCAGCTCCCAGGCACTCTGGCTCGCCGCGGCAGGGCCGATCACCTTAGTGCCGCTGGTTTGCTTCAATGCCGCCGCCCGCCACTTGCCCTACACCACTCTGGGTTTTCTGCAGTACCTGGCGCCGACCTTGGTGCTGCTGCAGGCAGTGTTCCTGTTTGACGAGCACCTGGCGCCCAGCACGTTAGTGGCCTTTGGCTTCATTTGGGCGGGGCTGCTGCTGTACAGCATCGACGCTTGGTTCACTATGCGCCGCGCCACCTGAGCAAAAAATGAGCAGCTGCCGGCGAGACCCAGCAGGCCTCGCCTGTAGCCAGGCGTCCCAAGCTTATCCACAGACCCATCCCCGGTCTTTGTGCACAAGCCTTTGAAACTTCTCGGCTTTCTTCACCAAGGAGGAAAGCCAGTCGGTTGAGGTAGAACCTAAACCTCGTTACGCAGGTTGAGCTCCACCATCAAGTCATCGGCCAGGGTTTCCAAGCGGGTTTGCAGCAGCTCCAGCGACAGCGTCAGCGGTACCGCCAACACCGCCTTGGCATGGAACAACGGCTCGCTGCTCATCGGCGCGGGCACCACGTCGGTGACCAGGCTTTCCACGTTGATCCCGTGCTCTGTCAGCAACCGCGTGATATCGCGAACGATGCCCGGTCTATCGTTGCCCACCAGATCGAGCAGGATCGGTTTCCAGGTGCAGGACGGCTCGATGCCGCTTTCCGCCAGCAACACGCGAATGCCTTGGCTGTTCAACGCTTGCAGGGCCTCGACCAGCTCATC
>JBOICE010000271.1:0-9585 GCA_050739815.1 Pseudomonas sp.
GGCGAACTCATCCACCAGTGCCGGCATCAACTCGACTACCTCGACGATGACTTGCTGGACGTCATCGCCGGGCTGAATGCTGCGCTCCAGCACTCGATTGAGCAGGTTCTCGATAGACCAACCCAACTCCCCAATAACCAGCGCCCGCACCATCCGCCCGCTGCCCTTGAGGGTGTGGAAAGCTCGACGAACCTCGCTCAGGGCATTTTTATTCTCGGTGTCCGCACGCCATTGCGGCAGATACTCGGCGATGGTCTCCAGGACCTCACCGACCTCTTCGGTAAAGACTTCCAGCAACTCTTCGTCTAGCGGCTCTTCATCGGCCGGCGGTGGTAACAGGCTGGGGGGCACATCCTGGGCTGGCGGGTTGGTGGCCTGTACCGGCGCCGCCATGACCTCGGCCATGGACAATTGCTTCTCAGCGGGCGCGGCCTGAATCTCGGGCTCGAACGGCGCACTCGGCAACTCGACTTCGGGAAGCTCCAGCTCGGCCAGCTCAGCTTCGCTCCACTCGGCCGGATGGTCGCTAAGCTCCGCAAAACTCAGCTCCTCCAGTTCCAGCGTGGCATCTTCAGCCCATTGCAGTGGCGTCTCAGACAACTCCAAACCGGGTAACGGCGCCAACTCTTCCGGCGAGGCCGTGAGGCTAAAGTCGATGTCTGCCAGAGCGATTTCAGGCAACTCGCTGAGGTTCCAATTGTCATCGGAAACCAGCAGTTCGGTGCCCTCAGCGGAAAGCTCAGCAAACTCCGAGCTCAATTCGTCGCCGAGCTCCAGAGCAGCCAGCCCAAGATCCGCCTCCAGACTCTCCACCGGCAGAGCCAATTCGAGTTCTTCCAGCGGCTCGTCAGCTAACACTTCGATGTCGTGCAGCGGGTCGGCCAGCGGCGCAATAGACTCGGCTTCGGGCTCGACGCGGTCGAGAATCGACGGCTTTTCCTTCAGCGGGTAGCCGAGGGTCTCCAGGCTCTCTTCGGCCACATCGAGGATCAGGTCTCCCTGGCTCGCATGGTCTTCGGTCAGTCGTTCGAGGTAATACTCAACACTGGTAATGGCATCGGCCAGGGTATCCAGGCTCTGCCAGTTCGGCACCGCTTTGCGGGCCAGAAGTTGCTCTTGAATGTAGCGATTGCAGGCTTGCAGCAGAGCCGCGGCGCGTGCCAGCGGGATCATCGCCAAGCCACCACGCGCCTGGGTCAGTAGCTCAGGCACACGAGCCAGGTGCTCATGGTTCCACTGCGAAGCGATGAATTCGATGATCGCGTCTTTGGCTTGCTCCAGACCATTGCGCGCTTCCTTGATAACCAACTGGTGGATCTGTGCCACATCGGTGGTCGGCAAGTGGCTTTCTTCGCGGCTACCGTCGTCAGCCGGGCCGACCATGCCGGCCAAGGTCGCTTCCACATACA
The DNA here is from genome assembly GCA_050739815.1 of Pseudomonas sp. Lineage (GTDB taxonomy): Bacteria > Pseudomonadota > Gammaproteobacteria > Pseudomonadales > Pseudomonadaceae > Aquipseudomonas. Next base: position 1,410 of record JBOICE010000271.1, read on the forward strand.
ACAGCGCCCCAGCGACATCCATCAGCACCGCATCGCTCGGCTCACGCTGGCCGAGGGACAAGCCATGCACTACATCGATCTGGTCGAGAATCACTTTGCGCGGCTGGCCGAAGCCCAGCACCGCCAAGGTATCGGCGATCTGCTTGAGTGGAGCCAGCTGGCTATCCAGTTCGGCGACTTTGCTGCGGTCACTACGGACAAACAGGTCGAGGCTGTCCTTGACCCGCACCAGCTCTTCGCACAGCGCGGCGACCACCGAACGCATCGCATCGCGATCCGGCCCGGCCAGGCGTGCACGCTCTTCGTCCACCACCTCGTTGTCCGGCAAGGCGTCATCGAGGCGATAGTGTTCTTTCAGGGCACGGATTCGCGGCGATTGCGCTGAAGCTTTCGCCACGTAGAACAGCAGGTTCTTGGTCAGCTCGTCTGGAGCGGCCTGGTTGATGCCATCCGCACCCTGTTCGAGCAGGCGCTTGAGCTCTTTATCCACCTGCCGAAGCAAGGTCCGCACCGAGGTGCCATTCAGCACGCTACCGTTGGCCAAGCCTTCGATCATGCCCGAAGCGATCTGCCACAGCGGACCCAGCGGCGCGTCTTTGCAAAGCACTTCAAGCCGGGCAAAAACCCGTGCCATATAGCCCAGGTTGGTGCCTAAATCCTGATTGCGGATCACCCCGACCAGAGCCATCTGCAACATCTGCCGCAGCTTGCGCAACAAGACCGGCAGCTCGGCAGTGCGCAGTTGTGCCAGCGACTCCACCGACAATGCCGGCTGACGGGCTGTCATGTCCGGCGAAAACAGACTGGTTTCCGACAGCAGTTTCTCGCCGCGCGCCGCGCGCAAGTCATTCAGCAGCGGCAACACCACCATCGGCAGATCACGCCGTGCGGTCTGGATTCGATCCAGATAAACCGGCAGCTGCAGAATTGCCTGCATCAGCACTTCCAGGGCTTCGCCCTGGTTGGCCACGCGGTTTTCCATAAGCGCCTGGGCCAGGTGCTCCATTTCTTCCGCAAGCAGCGCCGCGCCGTAGAACTCCACCATCTGCAGAGTGCCATGGACCTGGTGTGCATAGGTCAGACAGAAACGCATGCGTGTCGAGTCCTGCGGGTTCTCGACGAACGCCTCCAAGGCATGACGCGCCTGCTTCAGGGTTTCCGCGATCTCGCCTTTGACCCACTCCAGGGCGACATAGTCGTGCCGATCACCCATAGCAACTCCACTCATAACCGCACGTTACCCCTTTCGGGTAAAAGCCAGCACTCGCTCGTCGGCGACCGGCACTAGATCCGGATGCTGCCAACCGACCACTTCGCCGACGCCAACCACCAGCAGACCACCCGGTGCCAGGCGCTCGGCCAGGCGGTTGAGGATCTCGCGGCGACGCCAGCGACGAAAATAGATCAGCAAGTTCTGACAGAAAATGACGTCCATACCGGACAGTGGCGCCTTCGCCAGCTCCAGCACATTGAGCCGGGCGCAACACACTCGCGCAGCCAGACTCGGCATTACCTTAAAACGTCCATCGGCCTGCGCGTCGAAGTAACGCTCGCACAGGTCCAGGTCCATCTGTTCAAACTTGCGCGCACCGTATTGTCCCTCTCGCGCCTTGCTCAGGGCATTCAGACTGATATCGGTGCCGGTCACGCCAAAATGCGCAGGGTACTCACTGTCACGCAATACTTCGGCGGCGCTGATCGCCAAAGAGTAAGGCTCCTCGCCACTGGAACAACCCACGCTCCACAAGGCCCAACGCTGCTCACCGACTTGCGCACGCGCCAGGCGCCCACTCAGGTAATGCTCAAGTACCTCGAAGGACGGGCGATGGCGAAAGAATCGGGTTTCTTGAACCGTCAGACGATCCAGCAAAGTCGACCACTCAACCGCGCCACGCGGGCCATCGGTGACCTGCCGGTAATAGCTGGCATAGTCAGGCACACCTAGTTCGCGCATCCGCGCACTCAGGTTGGTCTGCAAAAATGCCTGGCGCTGTTCGCTGATCACCACCCCGGTACGCTCTTCCAACAACGTTTGCCAGTCGTGGAATTCTGCCGGAGTCATATCGACCAGGGGTTTCAAGGCCCAGGCCCCACTTGGCTGCATGCCGTGCCCCTCGCTCATGGCCGCGTGGCAGCGGCCTCTTCTGGCCGCTGCACTTCTCCTGATCAGGCTTGGTCTGTGGCTTCTGGCAAGGTAAAGCCGGAAACCGATCGACGCATCTCACTGGCCATCTTGGCCAGGTTACCAATGCTCTTGGCGGTGGCCGTGGTGCCCGAGGAGGTCTGCGAAGTAATCTCCTGAATCACGTTCATGGTGTTGGAGATATGGCCTGCCGAGGAGGCTTGCTGACGAGCGGCGTTGGAGATGTTCTGAATCAAGGCCGCGAGGGTCTTGGATACCTTCTCAATCTCTTCCAGTGCCACACCGGCGTCTTGCGCCAGACGTGCGCCACGCACCACTTCGGAGGTGGTTTGCTCCATCGAGATAACTGCTTCGTTGGTGTCGGTCTGAATCGTTTTAACCAGCGCCTCGATCTGCTTGGTCGCAGCGGAGGAACGTTCCGCAAGGCGTTGTACCTCGTCCGCTACCACGGCGAAGCCTCGGCCAGCGTCACCGGCCATGGAGGCCTGGATTGCGGCGTTCAGTGCGAGGATGTTGGTCTGGTCGGCAATGTCGTTAATCAGGCTAACGATGTCACCGATCTCCTGGGACGATTCACCAAGGCGCTTGATCCGCTTCGAGGTGTCCTGGATTTGCTCACGGATGTTATCCATGCCGGTGATGGTGTTGTGCACCACCTCGTTACCCTTGTTGGCGATGGCTACCGAACGCTCGGCTACCGCAGAGGATTCCGAGGCGTTCGCCGATACTTGGTCAATCGACACGGCCATTTCATTGATCGCAGCGGAGGCACCGGCAATTTCCTGGGCCTGATGCTCGGAAGCTTCGGCCAGATGCATGGCGGTCGCCTGGGTTTCCTGGGCGGCCGCTGCCACTTGTACCGCGGTCAAGTTGATCGTCGCAACCAGGTCCCGCAGTTGGTCGATCGAGTAGTTGATCGAGTCCGCGATGGCACCGGTAAAGTCTTCGGTTACCGTTGCCGCTACTGTCAGGTCACCGTCGGCGAGGTCGGCGATTTCATCCAGTAGTCGCAGAATCGCCGCCTGGTTACGTTCGTTCTTCTCGGCGGTTTCAGCCAGACGACGACGGGTGCTCTGCACCATGACCAGGCCGATCAAGATAATCGAAGCCAATGCCAACAGGCCCAGCACATAACCAACGATGGTATTCAGGTAACGGCCGCCGGCCAGGTTTTCGAAACCGCTGGCCAGTAGCGAAGCTTTGTCCAACAGGGTCTGGGATACGGTAAAGATGCTGCTGGCGGACTCCCGCACCTGGAACAGTTCCGGCGAGGTTTCCAGAATTTCGTCCACCGAACCGGAAACGAACTCGAACAACTCGGAAATTTCCGATAGCCGCTCAAGGGCCTCCTGGTCGGTCACCTTGGTGATTTTCATCGCCGCGTTGCCTTCCAGCATCGCGCTCAGTACGCGGCCGAACAGGCTGGCATCGCGACCGAACATGTCGGCGGCTTGTACCGAATCTTCGTCACCGGCGAGCACCTTGTTCACCGAGCCGAGGATACGTTCGGCCAGCAGCGATTGACGCTGGGCTACCGAAACCTGTGCCGCCGGGGCGCCGCTCTCGAGGAGGATGTCGACCACCTCTTCGTACTCGACTTGCAACTGCGGAATGGTTTCCGCCAGGGTCGCTGCTACCTGGTGCAGAGAGAGGACTGTTTGTTCACTGGCCAGAATGGCATCGGAGTTCTGCCGCAGGCCGTCCCAATCCTTTTGCACCGCAGCCATTTCCGGCTGAACCCTTTCCGGAGCTGGCGGCAGCCCCGTCGACTCATCGCCCTTGACCAGGAAGCCCCAGCGCTTTTCGAAGTCGTTACGCGCGTCTTTCAGCAAGGCGAAGGCCTCGACCTTACCCGCCGCCGCTTCCGTGGCGTTCTTCGCGATCCGCTGGGAGAGCACACGCAGCTCACCGGAGTGGCTGATGTATTCCTTGTCATAGTTCGACTGGGTGTTGATATAGGCGAAGTTGGCGAACAACAGCACGATAGAAACGATCAGGACGATAAAAAGCCCCGCGATCAACGTGCTGCTGCGCATCCCAGCCAATAGATTGCCTGCGTTTAGTTTTTTCATTATTTGGCCCCCGCCTGGACCTACCGCCCTACGTTTCCCATGTAACGCCAAAAGGCCGGCAACGCCGACCCAACCGAAAATGCTTAGAACGCCACGTCGAGAAAGCCCGGGTGTTGTGCCAGCGCGTGAGGGCTGAACACTAGCCAGGGCTGTTCGCGCTGGAAGACTCCATGAATGAAGGGCTCGATGGCCGCCTCAAGCGGTGGCAACTGCTCGGAAAAGCTATCCACCGGGAAGTGCTGCATACCGAAGACTTCATCGACTGTCAGGCCGGCAAAGACCTCCTGATGATCCACCACCAACACTCGCCGCTGCTTGCGCAATGGCGACAGCTCATTGCCGAAGAACCCACACAGATCCATCACCGGCAGCAAACGCCCGCGCACGTTGGCAACGCCCTTGACCCAACTCTTCACGCCCGGCAGCAAGGTAAACCTCGGCTCGTGCAGCACTTCGCCAACCTCCCCCATGGGCGCAACAAACAGTCGCTCGCCCATGCGAAAACCAATGCCACTCCAAGTCTGTACCACCGCCCGCTGCGACGGCAGCCCGGCCGCCAGCAGCCGACAACGCTGGTCGATCTCGAGGAGAAGCTGGAAAGGAGTCTGTACGTCCGACATGCCGGCCTGGACCTTCTTGTTATTTTTTTACTACGGACTAGCCCTGCATCAGCCAGCCAGCACCGTACTCAAGGTTTTCAGCAGAGTTTCTTCATCCACCGGCTTGGTCAGGTAGTCGCGCGCCCCTTGGCGCTTACCCCAGACCTTATCGGTTTCTTGATCTTTAGTGGTGACAATGATCACCGGGATATGGCTGGTATCCGCATCTTTGGTCAACTGGCGGGTTGCCTGAAAGCCATTCAGGCCAGGCATGACAATATCCATCAGGACTGCATCGGGCTTTTCCTGGCGGGCCAAAGCCACGCCATCGGCGCCATTTTCAGCCTTGAGAACCTGATGCCCATGCTTTTCGAGCATGGCCGTCAGCTTGTACATCTCGGTAGGCGAGTCATCAACAATCAAAATTCGAGCCATGCTGTTCCCCATATGGAAGATGCGTCACCGCCCTAGCGGTCGAACGTCAGGATGCTTGTTCCACCGGGGTGAAGTTAGGCACATGAGCCTTAATGGCGCCGAGCAACTCTTCCTTGCTAAAAGGCTTGGTGAGGTACTGATCGGAACCCACGATACGGCCCTTGGCCTTATCGAACAGGCCGTCCTTGGAGGACAGCATGATCACCGGGGTGGATTTGAAAGCACTGTTATTTTTAATCAGGGCGCAAGTCTGATAACCATCAAGCCGCGGCATCATGATGTCGACAAAGATGATACTGGGATGGGTGTCGGCGATTTTAGCCAGCGCGTCGAAGCCATCTACCGCGGTAATAACTTCGCAACCCACTTTTTTCAGCAGGGTTTCCGCAGTGCGACGAATCGTTTTCGAATCGTCAATCACCATGACCCTTAAGCCTTCGGAATGCTGTTCCATGTTCGCCCTACCATCGCCTCGGTGAGTCGTTATTTTTCTACGTTTTCAGTGCGCCTGAGGCCTACCAGCGACGGGCTGAGACCCAATCGTTGGCCTTTTTAGCACACTCTCTAGACGCAATCTATAAGCCCAAGAAGCACAAGGTTTTTCCTTGACCGGGAAGATCGTCGGAGCCACCCTGGCGCCACACAGTCTAGCCCCGACAGATCATCTACTGTCGTATTCCTTTTGCGGAGGATTCCCCAACATGAGCATTCGCCTCGGCATAGTCATGGACCCGATTGCGCGCATTTCCTTCAAGAAGGACAGCTCGCTGGCCATGCTGTTGGCCGCTCAGGCCCGTGGCTGGTCTCTCTTTTATATGGAACAACAGGATCTTTACCAAATTGGCGGCGAGGCCCGAGCGCGTATGCGCCCGCTCAAAGTCTTCGAAGACCCCCAACACTGGTTCGAAGTAGACGCTGAAAGCGATCTCCCGCTTAGCGACCTCGACGTGATCCTGATGCGCAAGGATCCTCCGTTCGATCTGGAGTTCGTCTATAGCACCTATCTATTGGAGCAGGCCGAACGCGCCGGCGTGCTGGTGGTCAATCGCCCACAAAGCCTGCGCGACTGCAACGAGAAGCTCTTTGCCACCCAGTTCCCCCACTGCACCCCACCGACGCTGGTCAGCCGTCGCGCCGACATTCTGCGCGAGTTTGCCCAAGAGCAGCGTGACATCATTCTCAAACCCTTGGATGGCATGGGCGGCTCTTCGATCTTTCGTCATCGCGAAGGCGACCCCAATCTCTCGGTAATTCTCGAAACCCTCACCGCTCACGGCACTCAGCAAATCATGGCGCAGGGCTATCTGCCGGCGATCAAGGACGGCGACAAACGCATCCTGATGATTGACGGCGAACCAGTCCCTTATTGCCTCGCACGCATCCCGGCCGCCGGTGAAACCCGCGGCAACCTGGCCGCCGGCGGACGTGGCGAGGCGCGCCCCCTGACCGAGCGCGATCGCTGGATCGCCGCCCAGGTCGGCCCAACGCTGCGCGAGAAAGGCCTGCTGTTCGTCGGCCTGGATGTGATTGGCGAATACCTGACCGAGATCAACGTCACCAGCCCGACCTGTATCCGCGAGATCGATAATGCGTTTGGGACGAAGATCGGCGAACAACTGATGGACGCGATCGCCAAGAAGTTGAGCCAGCGCTGATCGACTCCACGCTACGGCTCACTCAAGCAGGCGCAACACCCACCCCGCTGGGGTGAGTCGGGCGAGCGCAAAACAACCTTACGCAGAAATGCCCAGTGCTTCACCAAGCCGCGCAGTGCTTCATAGACTTTTTCCCGAGCCCTCGGCAGACTGCGCGGCAACCTGAACTGACACCGATGAGTGATGAACGCAGCCGCCCTCCCGCCTGAACTCTCTACTGCTGGCGTCCGCCCAGCGGATCGGCTGGGCTTTACCTTATTTCTCGCCGCCGTGCTGCATGTGGCGCTAATCCTCGGTATCGGCTTCACCCTGGTCGAGCCGAACCAGATCAGCAAAACCCTGGAAATCACCCTGTCCACATTCAAGAGCAAGGAAAAGCCCAAACAGGCCGACTACCTTGCCCAGGACAACCAACAGGGCAGCGGCACCCTGGAGCACAAGGCGGCACCGAAGACCACCGAGCAGGCGCTCTTTCAAGATAGAGAAGTCAAGCGCGTCACCCCGCCAACCGCCCCACCGCAAACTACACGCAAGGAAGCTCCGAAAGCCGCCATTGCCACCCGCACCCCGCAGCCGCAGAAAACCCCGGCCAAGCGCGAGCATGAAAAGCCAGAACCGCACTCTCGTCCGGCGCCCGCATTCGACAGCACACAGCTGTCTGCCGAAATCTCCAGCCTGGAGGCCGAACTGGCGCAAGAACAGCAGCTATACGCCAAGAGACCGAAGATTCACCGCCTTAACGCCGCCTCGACCATGCGCGACAAAGGTGCTTGGTATAAGGATGAGTGGCGCAAGAAAGTCGAGCGGGTAGGCAACCTCAATTACCCCGACGAGGCGCGCCGCCAGCGGATTTACGGCAATCTGAGACTGCTAGTCTCGATTAACCGCGACGGTAGCCTGTACGAGGTTCAGGTACTGGAGTCCTCCGGGCAACCGCTACTCGACCAGGCGGCCCTGCGCATCGTTCGCCTGGCCGCGCCCTTCTCGCCATTCACCGGCGATCTGGCGGATATCGACCGACTGGAGATCATCCGGACCTGGCGCTTCGAGCGCGGCGACCGTCTGTCGAGCAAGTGAGCATCGCTTGTCAGGGCGGCCACCCAGCGGCCACACTATTACCCATGAAAGACGCCAGCCCGAGCTATCTCAAGCATCACCTCCTGATTGCCATGCCGCACATGGCCGATCCGCATTTCGTGCAGACTGTCAGCTACATCATCGAGCACAATGCTCAGGGCGCCATGGGACTGGTCATCAACCGGCCCAGCGGGC
>JBOICE010000272.1:0-8652 GCA_050739815.1 Pseudomonas sp.
GGCTGGTCGATCCACTGGATGGCACCAAGGAGTTCATCACCGGCAGCGAAGAATTTACCGTCAATGTGGCGCTGATCGAACAGGGTCGGGTGCTGTTTGGCGTAGTCGGCATGCCTACGACTGGCCGTTACTATTACGGCGGCGCTGGGCTCGGTGCCTGGCGCGCGGAGGCACACGGCGAGGCCGCTGCGGTTGCGGTGCGGACTGCGCCGAGTGAAGCATTCACGGTGGTTGCCAGCCGCCGTCACTCCAGCCCAGGGCAGGAGCGTCTGCTGGCGGGCTTGTCCGAGCGTTTTGGTGATTTGCAACTGGCCAGTGTCGGCAGTTCGTTGAAGTTTTGCCTGCTCGCCGAGGGCGCGGCGGATTGCTACCCGCGCTTGGCGCCGACCTCGCAGTGGGATACCGCGGCGGCGCAGGGCGTGCTCGAAGGCGCCGGTGGCGAAGTGCTGGATATCCAGGGCGCGCCGTTGACTTACGAGGCGCGGGAGTCCTTTCTCAATCCGTCCTTCATGGCCCTGCCGGCGGCTGCCGAATGGCGCGCCGAATTGCTGCAACTGGCTCGCGCGCTGGATTGATCGACCTAGTGCTTTGATCGTGCCCACGCTCCGCGTGGGGATGCAGCCCAAGACGCTCCGCGTCTGCCAAGAGCGTCCCTCACGGGGTTCCCACGCAGAGCATGGGAACCATCAGATGACGTCCCGATGATCAGTCGAGCATGTCCGCAAAGCGCTGATCTTTCTTGAAGATCAGCGGTTGCGCAAAGCCGGGCACTACAATGTGCTCGGGCGTCAGCTCGATGGCCTGATCGTCGATCTGATCCTGGCCAAAGTTGTAAATGATATCGAGCTGCCCTTTTAGCGCCTGCTGGTCATAGCTCTGCGCCGCTGCGCGGGTTTTTTCGCGGAGCTCGCAATAGGCGGCGAAGGCTTCATGGCCATAACGCTTGCGCAGCATGTTGTTGACCACGTGAGGGGCTAGCACTACGCCACTGGCGTTGTTGCCGCCAAAGCCCTTGGAGTTGATGAAGCACACGTCGAGGCGGCCTTCGCCCACGCGGCGATCCTCGGTGGCGATCTGCAGGTGCTGCTGGTGCACATCCTGGGCAACTGCATCGATGGTTTTGATGCCGGGAATGATGCCGTACTTGAATGAACCCAGAGCGGAAATCACCTGGTCGCCACTGGCGGTGGCCAGCGAGTGGCCGACAAACGCCTTCACCGCGGTCACGGGCCAGTGCTCGATGCCGAACGCGCCGGCGACGCGATCCAGCAGTTCCGACTCGGTCACCCGGTTAGCCGGTGTGCTTGAGCCGTGCGCATGGATGAAGCTGCGCTTGCGCACCCCTTCCAGCCCGACCAATTGCACGGCACTGGCGACTGCTTTAGCGACGGTCAGGTAATTGCCTGGGCCGGGGGCAGAGATGGATTTCTTGAAGCCGTCGGCGTTGATGAATACATCCGGCACAGCGCCATGGATGTCCGCACCGAGTTCGAGGGCCAGGGCATCATCCATCAGCACCACGAACTGGCTGGATTCGGCCAGGGTGAAGCCACAGTTCTCGCCGAAGGGGCGGCTGGCGCGGCGGAAGTCGACGTCATCGCGGCCTTCGATGTGGCGCAGGCCATCTTCGGTGGCCAGGGCGCCCATGGCCCCGTAACCGTCGATACATTCCTGGTTGATCGGCGCCTCGCTGTTGCCGACGATGGCCACTCGCGCTTGGCCAGAGCCAATCAAATCGACCGCTTTTTGCAGGTTGTAGAGGAAGGTCGCGCAAGCGCCGGTAACGCTGCCGGTGGTGCCGACACTGCCCAGCACGTAAGCGTTGATGAAGTCTGCGGGCATGCTGTTAAGGCCCAGTGCCAGCTGTTTGGCGGTGACTCGGCCGCCTTTGAGGCGCGATTGCATCAAGCCGCCGAAGCCGTTTTCATCCAGCTGGCTCATGATGCTGCCGGCGAACACGGCGATTTCATCCGGTTCCACTCGGTCGACAATGGTTTTCCATGGCAGGCCGGTGGAGCGCAGGGCGTCGGTCACGCCGACAATGGTCATTTGCAGCCCGCGCGGGTGAAAGCGCGAGTTGTACAGTTCGCCCGGCTCGAACCCGGTCGGTAGCTGGCCGGCGGATTTCACCGGCAAGGCGCGGTAGCTATCGATCTTGAACTCACAGCGATCAAGCAGCGTCACGCGAACATCGATTGCGTCGATCGGCTCGACCGACCAATTGGCCGGAATCGGTTCGGGCAGCTGCTTGCGCGCGGTGGTGAAGGTCAGCTGGTTGCCGGCCGAACCTGTGAGCGTGATGGATTTCTGCCAATGTGCGGCATCTACGTCCAGATGTTGCTTTTCAATTCGCCGAACCAGCGTCGAGGCAAGGATTTGTTCGGCAAACTGCGCCTCGATCTCCACCAGCGTCAGTGGAGTGCCCTCGAGGGTCAGGTAGTCGCCATCCACGACTTCCACCAACTTCATCATCACCGCCAGCCCGGCCAAGGTTTCCTGGCGAGCCTGGATATTCATGGATTCGATCACGGTGCGCCGGAAGCCATGGTGAAATGAACTGCGACCGGCTGAGTTATAACCACCAAAACCAACAATCACAGGTAAGCGAGACATAACTCAGAAAACTCCTTCAAAAATAAAATCTATAACAAGCTCAGATGAGGCTGTAGACGCTTGCCGATAGTCGAATGGTTAACCTGAATGGCGACGGCCCTCCCGTTTGCGGGGTTTAGGGGGCTGTTCGAATGATCGAGATGACTATGCTGACGAGGCCTGTGACTTATGAGTCACTGTTGCGGCCAAGGTTGCGTTTCGTCAAGACCGTACAGCCGATAGGGTCTCTGCTCGCTGGGCGGGTATTGGCGAGGTGCAGATGCTCGGTCGCAGCGAACGTTCTGATGGGGAGAGGGGGAATGCCGTCGTAGGTTGGCGCTGAGCGCAGCGATGCCCAACAAGGAGTCGCCCCGCGACTCCCTTTACTCGGGTTCGTTGGGCATCGCCTTCGGCTCGGCACCAACCTGTGGGGATGTGATATCGATAGCCCCTCTGCTGGCGAGGGGCTATCAGTACAAGCTCAGCGATAACTCACGCCTGGCTCGGCGGTGCTGACGCGTGTCCCGGCCTTGCCTTGGACAATGGCTTCGATATCCGCCAGCGAGCCGATTACCGCGGCCTTGCCGGTGTTTCTTGCAAACTCGCAGGCTGCCTGCACTTTGGGCCCCATGGAACCGGCGGCGAAGCCAAGTTTTTCCAGTTCGTCGGGGTGGGCCTGGGCGATGGCTTTCTGGCTCGGCTTGCCCCAGTCGATAAAGGCGGCGTTGACATCGGTGGCGATCACCAGCAGGTCGGACTCCAGCTGTTCGGCCAGCAGGGCGGAGCACAGGTCTTTGTCGATAACGGCTTCGACACCTTCGAGCTTGCCCGCTGCGTTGTAACGCGTCGGGATGCCGCCGCCACCGGCGCAGATAACAATGGTGCCGTGTTCCAGCAGCCATTTGACTGGGCGGATCTCGAAGATACGCTTCGGTCGCGGGCTGGCGACCACGCGACGAAACTTGTCGCCGTCGGGTGCGATGCTCCAGCCCTTTTCCGCCGCCAGGCGCTCGGCATCGGCTTTCGCGTAGACCGGGCCGATGGGTTTGCTCGGGTTCTGGAAGGCCGGGTCGTTGCTGTCCACCTCGACCTGGGTCAGCAGGGTGGCGAAGGGCACCTCGAATGGCAGCAGGTTGCCCAGTTCCTGTTCGATCATGTAGCCGATCATGCCTTCGGTTTCGGCGCCGAGCACATCCAGCGGGTACGGATTGACTGAGGTGTAGGCCGCAGCTTGCAGGGCCAGCAGGCCGACTTGCGGGCCGTTGCCATGGGCGATCACCAGTTCATTGCCGGGTGCGATCTTGGCGATTTGTTCGGTGGCGATTCGCACGTTCTCGCGTTGGTTGTCCGCGGTCATGGGTTCACCACGACGCAGCAGGGCGTTGCCGCCCAATGCGACGACGATACGCATGATGAATCTCCTCGTGATAGGCCTTGAGGGCAGGGTGGGCTTCAGACCACCGATACCAGGTTGCTGATGGACTGAAGCCGGCGCGAATGTCGTTCAGCGAGGCTTGAGCCGCGCTTTCAGATATCAGCCAGAGCCGAGACCAGGATCGCTTTGATCGTGTGCATACGGTTTTCTGCTTGTTCGAAGGCGATATTGGCCGGTGACTCGAACACGTCCTCGGTGACTTCAACGCCGTTAGCCAGATGCGGATAGCGTCCGGCAATGTCCTTGCCGACTTTGGTTTCGCTGTTGTGGAAAGCCGGCAGGCAATGCATGAATTTCACGCGTGGGTTGCCGGAGGCTTTCATCATCTGCGCATTCACTTGATACGGCAGCAGTTGGGCAATCCGTTCGTCCCAGGCTTCGACGGGTTCACCCATGGAAACCCAGACGTCGGTATGAATGAAGTCGACGCCTTTAACCGCTTCTTGCGGGTTTTCGGTGAGGGTGATGCGCGCGCCACTTTCCTCGGCGAAGCCTTTGCACTGGGCAATGAACTCAGGCGTTGGCCAGAGTGCCTTGGGTGCGCCGATACGCACATCCATGCCGAGCTTGGCACCGATCATCAGTAGCGAGTTGCCCATGTTGTAGCGTGCATCGCCGAGGTAGGCATAGCTGATGTCATGCAGCGGTTTGTCGCTGTGCTCACGCATGGTCAGCACGTCGGCAATCATCTGGGTCGGGTGGAATTCGGCGGTCAGGCCGTTGAACACTGGCACACCGGCGAATTTGGCCAACTCTTCGACGATCTCCTGCCCGTAGCCCCGGTACTCGATGGCATCGAACATGCGACCGAGCACGCGAGCGGTGTCTTTCATGCTCTCTTTGTGGCCGATTTGCGAGGAGCCCGGGTCGATGTAAGTGACGCTGGCGCCTTGGTCATACGCCGCGACTTCGAAGGCGCAGCGCGTGCGGGTCGAGGTTTTTTCGAAGATCAGCGCGATATTTTTGCGTTTCAGATGTTGCTGTTCGGTGCCGGTGTATTTGGCGCGTTTCAGGTCGCGCGACAGGTCCAGCAGGTAATGCAGTTCGCGGGTGGTGTGGTGCATCAGGCTGAGCAGATGGCGGTTGTGCATGTTGAAAGCCATGATGTATCTCCTCGTGGGACAGGCCGATTACGGCGGCCTGGGTAAGGCCGCCTACCGAGTTGCTTAGTAGTCGATCGGATCGCGAATGATCGGGCAGGTCATGCAGTGGCCGCCGCCGCGACCACGGCCAAGTTCGCCGGCACTGATGGTGATGACTTCCACCCCGGCCTTGCGCAGCAAGGTATTGGTGTAGGTATTGCGGTCGTAGCCGACGACCACGCCGGGTTCTATGGCGACCACGTTGTTGCCGTCGTCCCATTGCTCGCGTTCAGCTTCGTAGCTATCGCCGCCGGTTGGTACGACCCGGAGTTTTTTCAGGTTGAGGGATTCGGCGACCACATCGAGGAAGGGTTTTTCCTCGCGGCGCACGTCCAGGCCACCGGGCCGGCTCCCATCCGGGCGGATGCTAAAGGGGGTGATCGCATCGACTGCTTCGGCAAACACCGTCACCAGATCGCGGTCGCAGAAACTGAATACGGTATCCAGGTGCATGGCTGCGCGCGATTTCGGTAGGCCGGCGACTATCACCCGTTCAGCCGCCTGGTTGGCGAACAGCGATTGCGCCAGTTGACCGACCGCCTGGTGCGAGGTCCGCTCGCCCATGCCGACCAGCACCACGCCGTTGCCGATGGGCATCACGTCACCGCCTTCCAGAGTCGCGGCGCCGTGGTCTTTATCCGGGTCGCCATACCAGACCTTGAAGTCGGCATTGATGAAGTCCGGGTGGAATTTGTAGATAGCGCTGACCAGCAGGGTTTCCTGGCGGCGGGCCGGCCAGTACATCGGATTGAGACTCACCCCGCCGTAGATCCAGCAGGTGTTGTCGCGGGTGAACTGGGTGTTCGGCAGCGGCGAAATGATGAAGCTGGAGCTGCCAAGGTAGCTGCGGAACATCTCGATGGCTTTGCCGCCGAAACTGTCTGGGAGGTCGGAACCCGCTACGCCGCCGATCAGGAACTCAGCCAGTGCACGCGGTTCGAGGCTTTCCAGCCAGGAGCGGACTTCGTTAGTCAGGCCGAGGCCAATTTGGTCGACGGTAATCTTGCGATCCAGAATCCATTTCAGCGCTTCGGGGTTTTGTACGGTCTGGGCCAGCAGGTTGTGCATTTCGACGACATCGACACCCCGCTCGCGCATTTTGGTGACGAAGTCGAAGTGGTCGCGTTTCGCCTGGCCGACCCAGATCACGTCATCGAACAGCAGTTCGTCGCAGTTACTCGGAGTGAGTCGCTGATGGGCCAGACCTGGCGAGCAGACCATCACTTTGCGCAATTTGCCCGCTTCTGAGTGGACGCCCAGTTTGACTTTGTCGTTGGACATGGCAGTTCTCCTGCAGAGTTTTACAGCGTCAGGAAGCCGTCGTAGAGGCCATAGGCGGCCACCAAGGCACCGATGACCACGGCGGCGAAGATCACTTTCTCGATTGAGGTAAAAACCGGCTGGCCAGCCTCGAGCTTGGCCTTGGCGAAAAGAATGGCGTCAGGTGCATAGAGCAGCGCGGACAGCAGCAGGTACTTCACGCCGCCGGCATACAACAGCCAGATGGCATAGATCAGGGCGATGCCCGCGATGATCAGGTCTTTGTTGCGCTCGCTGGCAGCTTGCTCGTAGGTCTCCCCGCGCACGCTGAGCAGCAGGGCATAGGCTGCGGACCAGAGGTAGGGCACGAGAATCATCGAGGTGGCGAGGTAGATCAGCGACAGGTACGTACTGGCTGAGAACAGCGTGATCACCAGGAAGACTTGCACCATCGCGTTGGTCAGCCAGAGGGCATTGGCGGGTACCTGGTTGGCGTTTTCCTTGCGCAGGAAGGCCGGCATGGTGTGGTCACTGGCCGCGGCGAACATGATCTCCGCACACAGCAGTACCCAGGACAACAACGCACCGAGCAGGGAAACGATCAGGCCGACGCTGATCAGCACCGCGCCCCAGTGACCGACTACATGTTCCAGCACGGCGGCCATGGAGGGGTTCTGCAGTTTGGCCAGTTCTGGTTGAGTCATGATGCCCAGCGACAGCACGTTCACCAGTACCAGGAGCAGCAGCACGCTGCTAAAGCCGATGATGGTCGCCTTGCCGACGTCCGAGCGTTTTTCCGCGCGGGCCGAAAAGATGCTCGCGCCTTCGATGCCGATGAACACCCAAACGGTGACCAGCATCATGTTGCGTACCTGGTTCGTCACGCTGCCGAGGTCGGGGTTTTTAATGCCCCAGATGTCTGCGGTGAAGATCTCCAGCTTGAAGGCAAAGAACGCGATCAGCACGAACAGCAGCAGCGGCACGACCTTGGCGATGGTGGTCACCAGGTTGATGAAGGCCGCTTCCTTGATGCCGCGCAGGACCAGGAAATGCACGGCCCAGAGCAGCACGGAGGCGCCGATGATGGCGGCTGGAGTGTTGCCTTCTCCGAAAATGGGGAAGAAGTAGCCGAGGGTGCTGAACAACAATACGAAGTAGCCGACGTTACCGAGCCAGGCGCTGATCCAGTAACCCCAGGCGGAGGAAAAACCCATGTAGTCGCCGAAGCCGGCCTTGGCGTAGGCGTACACCCCGCCGTTGAGATCGGGTTTGCGGTTGGCCAGGGTCTGGAAGACGAATGCCAGGGTCAGCATGCCGACGGCGGTGATTGCCCAACCGATCAGGACGGCGCCAACATCGGCGCTGGCTGCCATGTTTTGCGGCAGAGAGAAAATCCCCCCGCCGATCATTGAACCAACTACGAGTGCAACTAACGCACCAAGTCGAAGTTTATTGGCGGAGTCGGCCATTGTGTGCCTCCAGACAAGGAGAAGAGTTCGCGGCTATTAAGCGCGGTCAACAAGAAGGGGGAGTTGATCTGAGTCAATAGCGTGCTATCGGTCCATGTTTAATGTTCTCCAGAGTCTGATAGCGCATTTGCCACAGACGGTCTGTGGCTGCCAGAAACAAGCATTCTAAAGCGGCTATGAGCAGAAAACTGAAAGCTGGCGCTGAGTTAACAATGCTAGCTAAGTTACCTAAGTCTGCAAGGCAGAGGTTTTATTCTGAATAGTTCATGGCTAATGGCTATTTAAGGTATATGGAATAACTAGTTTGCCGATAATTGCGGTTTGTTCTAGCTAGAAAATAACCCTGAAACTTCTGTTCATGTCTGCCGAGGAGATAAGTATGTTCAAGCCCGGCCATGTCGAAGTTGAACGCGCTCCGCTTGGAGCCCATCCCGGTTACCACCTGAGCCTCGATTACAGCGTGCGTCGAAGTGAGGTCGGCACTTATGTGGATTTCCAACTGGAGGGTGAGGTGGCGGGGCGGGTTGTGCATGAGGCGTTCAGCCTGCATCGCGATGTCGCTTACAACTTCATGCAGAACGTCGGCCGCTGCCTGCGCAAGCACGGTCTAAAGCCACGGCAGGCGCCACTCTTTGTCTTTCATGGCGATTACGATCGGATGTTCGCCGATTTGCGCGCCCAACTCGGAGCCAGGCCTGGCGAGCCGGTCGATTTGCAGCGCTTTCTGTTCAGCGATTCCGCGGAGGGTGCCGAC
>JBOICE010000273.1:0-3566 GCA_050739815.1 Pseudomonas sp.
AGCTCGGCCCGATCGAGATTCCGTTCCAAAGCTGGGATTCGGTCGAGGAAAACGCTTTCTTCAGCCCCAACGCGGGCAAGGTGCCGGAACTGGAAGCCTATATGGACCAGTTGCGCCGGGACCAGGATTCGGTTGGCGCGAAGATCACCGTGGTCGCCGAGGGTGTGATGCCTGGTTTGGGCGAGCCCATTTTCGACCGTTTGGACGCCGAGCTGGCGCATGCGCTGATGAGCATCAATGCGGTGAAGGGCGTGGAGATCGGCGCCGGTTTCGCCAGCGTCGCCCAGCGCGGCACCGAGCATCGGGATGAACTGACCCCGCAAGGCTTCCTCAGCAATAACGCCGGCGGCATTCTCGGCGGGATTTCCTCCGGCCAGCCGATCGTGGCCCATCTGGCGCTGAAACCGACCTCCAGCATCACCACGCCGGGGCGCTCGATCGATGTCGACGGCAATCCGGTCGAGGTGATTACCAAAGGGCGTCATGACCCCTGCGTGGGTATTCGCGCCACGCCGATTGCCGAGGCGATGATGGCTATCGTGTTGCTGGATCATCTGCTGCGCCATCGTGGGCAGAACGCTGACGTGCGAGTGAGTACCCCGGTGCTTGGGCAGTTGTGATCGCTTTATGCAGGTTGCTCCTGAGCTTTGCCCAGCCTGATATTTGGTCGGCGAGGGCGGTCTGGGCTGAACCCAAGGTCGTACGCAGTGACCTAGGTTGGGTTGAGGCTTCAGCCGAAGCCCAACGTGATCCATACGAGTGCTGTTGGGCTTCGCTGCGCTCAACCCAACCTACGTTCTGCGTATGAGTGGTATTCCCTACTGGCGGCTGTCCAGCTTTTATCTGTTCTACTTTGCCTTGTTGGGCGCTACGGCGCCCTTTTTGGCTTTGTATTTCGACCACCTGGGCTTTTCCAGCGCACGGATCGGCGAACTGGTGGCGATCCCTATGCTGATGCGCTGCGTGGCGCCGAATCTCTGGGGTTGGCTCGGTGATCATACGGGGCGGCGGCTGGCTATCGTGCGCTTTGGCGCGCTCTGTACCCTGTTCTGCTTCAGCCTGATCTTCATCAGCAAAAGTTACGCCTGGCTAGCGCTGATCATGGCGCTGCATGCGTTTTTCTGGCATGCGGTGTTGCCGCAGTTCGAGGTGATCACGCTGGCTCATCTGCAAGAGCAGGCCGCGCGCTATAGCCAGATCCGCCTGTGGGGCAGCATTGGTTTCATTCTCACGGTGGTTGGCTTGGGCAAGTTGTTCGAGCTGCTCAGCCTGGACGTCTATCCCTGGGTCTTGATCCTGGTCATGGCGGGCATCGTCATCAGCAGTTGGTGGGTGCCCAATGCGCAGCCGGCTGCTCGCGCCAACCAGCCGGGCGAGGGTGGTTTTATCGCCCAATTGCGCTGCCCCGGGGTACTGGCTTTTTACTGCTGCGTGGCGCTGATGCAACTCAGCCATGGCCCGTATTACACCTTTCTGACCTTGCACCTCGAGCACCTGGGCTACGCGCGCGGCTTTATCGGCCAGTTGTGGGCGCTGGGGGTGGTCGCGGAGGTAGTGCTGTTTCTGGGGATGACGCGGATTCTGCGGCGCTTTTCCCTGCGCCAGGTATTGATGGCGAGCTTTCTACTCGCCGCCTTGCGTTGGCTGCTGTTGGGGAACTTCGCCGAACACCTGCCGGTGCTGTTGCTTGCGCAGTTGATGCATGCCGCGACCTTTGGCAGCTTCCACGCAGCGGCCATCCATTTCGTGCAACGTAGTTTTGGCCCGCAACAACAGGGGCAGGGCCAAGCGCTGTATGCGGCATTGGCGGGCACCGGTGGGGCGTTGGGCGCGTTGTACTCCGGCTATAGCTGGAACACCCTGGGCCCGGCCTGGACTTTTGCCATCGCCAGCCTGGCAGCACTTGCCGCTGCGGTTATCATCGGCATGCGCTTGAAAGGCACTGAATTGACAGCGACGCAATTAAACGAGGAACGGGCATGAGCCGCGAACAACTGGCCCAGGAAATCATCGAAGCCGGACGCTTCCTCTATGGCCGTGGCTGGTCGCCAGCCACCAGCAGCAACTATTCGGCGCGCTTGTCGGTTCACGAAGCGCTGCTGACCGTGTCCGGTAAGCACAAGGGCCAGCTCGGCATCGATGATCTGTTGGCCACCGATCTGGCCGGCAACAGCCTGGAAGCGGGCAAAAAGCCTTCGGCGGAAACCTTGCTGCATACGCAGTTGTACGCCTGGAAGGCTGAGATCGGCGCGGTGCTGCACACCCACTCGGTTAATGCCACTGTGTTATCGCGGCTGACCCTGGGCGATCATCTGGTCTTCGAAGACTATGAGTTGCAGAAGGCTTTTTCCGGCATCTCGACGCACGAGTCGAAAGTCGTGGTGCCGATCTTCGACAATGACCAAGACATCGCCCGCTTGGCGGGCAAGGTGCAACCCTGGCTGGAGGCCAACCCGGAATGCGTCGGTTACCTGATCCGTGGCCACGGTCTTTATACTTGGGGGCCGAGCCTGAGCGATGCGTTGCGCCAGATAGAGGCGTTCGAGTTTCTGTTTGAATGTGAACTGAAGGTGCGCGCGCTGCAGCGCTGAGTACAGATTTCATCGGCTGGGTTAAGCAGAGCGAAACCCAGCTGCTGTCGATTGCCGCTGGGTTCCGGCATATAGCGCCGCTGCCCAGCCTACGAATACCTATGCGAGAGCCCTGACCATGAGCAGCCTGACCGTCTACCACGAGTCGTCCCCCGATCTGCCGAACAAGGTGTTGACCCACCTGGAAGATATCGCCTCGACTCTGGCGGCAGTCGGCGTGCGCTTCGAGCGTTGGCAAGCCGCTGCGCCGATAGCCGCTGGCGCGGGGCAGGATGAAGTGATCGCCGCCTTTCGCCCGCAGATCGAGCAACTGATGAGCGAGCGCGGCTATGTCACCGTCGATGTCGTCAGTTTGACCCGCGATCACCCGCAGAAGGCCGAGCTGCGTGCCAAGTTCCTCGATGAACACCGCCATGCGGAAGACGAAGTGCGCTTCTTCGTCGCCGGGCGCGGTTTGTTCACCCTGCATATCGAGGATTACGTCTACGCCGTGCTCTGCGAGAAGAACGACCTGATCTCGGTCCCTGCCGGCACCCGACATTGGTTCGACATGGGCGAGCATCCGCATTTCGTGGCGATCCGGCTATTCAACAATCCTGAAGGCTGGGTCGCACAGTTCACCGGCGCAGACATCGCCAGTCATTTCCCGCGCCTGGACGACTGAAGTCTCCTTTGTAGGAGCTCACCCATGATCGTTCCCACGCTCCCGCGTGGGAATGCAGCCGGGACGCTCCGCGTCTTCAAGCAGCGAGACGCCGGACGCAGAGCGTCCACCACGCAGGTTCCCACGCCGAAGCATGGGAACCATCAAGAATCGAGTAGGGAATGCCCATGTCCATCAAAGCCATCCTCACCGACATCGAAGGCACCACCAGCGCGGTGAGCTTCGTCTTCGAGGTGCTGTTCCCCTATGCGGCCGAGCACCTGCCGGATTTCGTGCGAGAAAACGCCCAACAGCCGGCCGTGGCCGCGCAG
>JBOICE010000274.1:0-4795 GCA_050739815.1 Pseudomonas sp.
GCATTTAGCTTTCCATTGGCCCCAAGATGGTCGAGCAAACGGCTGATGCTGGCGCGGCGCAAGACAGTGGCCCATGCCTTTTTCGGTTCAGCCAGATGGCCAGTCTTGCTGTTGCTGGGAAACACAAAAGGTGAGGTGCCGGTCGTGCGCTTGCGGGCTTGCAGAACGGTGACGGCCTTGGGCGACAGGGTGACGTTCTGCGGTGTGCCGTTCTTCGTCCTGCTGATGCGCCAAATACCCGCGTCAAGATCGACGTCGCGCCAAGCCATTGCCAGCACGTTCGATCTACGCGCACCAGTCAGCAGCGACAATAGGAAGAAATCGCTCATGCTCGACTCGGCGATGGCGGCGAATAGGTGCGGCAGCTCGGTAGCCTGGGCGAAGCGGTCGCGTGACGGGGCCGGGTTCTTCTGGATGCGGCTGGCGGGGTTGTCGCCGCTGAAATGCTCTTGATCAGCGGCGTAGTTGAAGACCGATGAAATTATGGCGACCGCCTTGTCTGCTTGCCGTGCGCTTTTCTTGCTCACCTTGCTGTGGATGCTTTTCACCTCGGTGCGCGTGATGTGCGATAGCTTGCTAGCAGCTATCGGCCCCATGTGAAGGCGAGCGGTGTCCAGGTAGTCCTTCTTCGTTCGCTCAGTGATGGACGAGCCATCCCGCTTTTTCTTCCTCTCCAGCATCTCGGCCAATGTCTCAGCGAAGGTCGGCTCCGCCCGAATTGCTCGACGGGCGGCCGCTGGGTTTGCTCCGGAGGCGAACTCGGCAAGGATCTTTTGCGCTTCGGTGCGGGCCTGTTCGACGGTCATCTCGGGGAAGGTGCCAAGCTTCACCCAAGCCATAGATGCGCCTGCGCGCTTGACGACATAGAAGGTGCGAGTGCCGGCTGAGGTAATCCGTATTGCGAGCTTCGGCACTTCAGTGTCATAGACGGCCAGGCGCTTGCCAGCCTCGGGAAGGGTTAGCGCCAACAGCGCCGTCTTAGTGAACTTCAGCTTCGCCATGTATATGCCTCGCCTGTCGTGATCTAACGCTGGGCTATCACTGGGCTAGCACGGGCTAGCAAATTCAGTCGATTTTTGTGATAGCCCGTAAAGGCAAGGTTAAGCTGAAAGCCCCAATATGCATAGGCTGGTTAAAGCTGGTAAAACAGCAGGCATCGATAGAACCTCTGACTTGTAATCAGTAGGTCCCGAGTTCGATTCTTGGTGCCGGCACCACTAATAAATAAGGCCTAGAGGCGACTCTAGGCCTTTTTAGTTTTTGTCAGGTACTCCCCAGCTTCGGTACAGCCCGGCACCGATTGGCCAAAGAGAGCAGTCGCGCGCGCCGGTACACCACAGGCGAAACCTCCGGGTTTTTCCACCCGCGCAATTGCTGAGCCGCTCCGGGAGCAAGGCCAGTTGCGCGCGGAATGACTGTCGATCCCTTCCTGCGATTATCCAGCCATCACCCTACGGCCACCTAACTCGCATCCGACCCCGCACCCGCCTGCAAACCGACCAGGCGATCAAGCTGCAACCTGGCGCCGCGCTGCTCGACTGCTTACACAACCCCGCTAAACGGCGAACGTGCATAATGCACCTGACCCACAGGCGCCTTGCACTATGACTCGACCCTCTCCCCATCGCCCGCGCTGGCGCAGTTTGTTGCTGCTGGCACTGCTGCTCACGCCCTTGCTCTGGCCGTTGCAACAACTGGCCGAGCGCTACTACAGCAGTGAGCTGCTCGAGCAAAACCGCCAGACCCTCGACCTCTACGTCGCCAACCTGCTCGGCACCCTGCGCCGCTATGAGGTACTGCCGCAGATTCTCGGCGACCTGCCCGACCTGCGGAATGTGTTGAATCAGCCAGGCGATGCCGGCGCGCAAGATCGAGCCAACCGCCTGCTGCAGCAGGTGCGCGAGCAGACCGGGGCCGACTCGATTTACTTGATGGACCCCAGCGGCAATACCCTGGCGGCCTCCAACTGGAATCAGGCCGACAGTTTCGTCGGCCGCAACTTCGCCTTCCGCCCGTACTACCGCGAGGCTGTCGCCGGGCGGCTGGGACGCTTCTTTGGCCTCGGCACCACCTCCGGCAAGCGCGGCTATTACTTCGCAGCCGCGGTACACGCCGGCGAGTCGATCATCGGCGCGCTGGTGATCAAGGTCGACCTCGATCACACCGAAACCCTCTGGGGCAAAACCCCCGAACAACTGCTGGTCACCGATAGCAACGGCGTGGTCATCCTCACCTCGCGCGCCGATTGGCGTTTTCGTGCCAGCCGCGAGCTGAGCCAGCAGGAACGCCTGGCGATCGCCGCCAATCAACCTTACCCGACCCTGCAACCGCAAGCCTTGGCGCTGGACAACAACGCCTGGCTGATCCAGAGCCGCAACCTGGCGGAAACCGGCTGGACGGTGAGCATCCTCGCGCCCAGCGAGCAGGTCACCCGCCCCGTGCAGACCGCCGTTGCGGTCGGCGGCGCCACCTTACTGGTGCTGATCCTGCTGCTTGGCCTGATGATGCAGCGCCGCCGGCATTACCTCGAGCGTATCGCCCTGGACGCCCGCGCCCGCCGCGAACTGGAAATCCGCGTGCTGGAGCGGACTCGCGATCTGGAGACGCTGAACAGCCGCTTGAAAGATGAAGTGCTGGAGCGCGAACAGGCTCAGCAAGAACTGCTACAAGCCCAAGATGAACTGGTGCAGGCCGGCAAACTCTCGGCCCTTGGCACCATGTCGGCGAGCATCAGCCACGAACTGAATCAGCCACTCGCGGCCATCCGCAGTTATGCGGAGAACGCCGGGGTATTGCTTGACCATCAGCGTACCGACGATGCGCGTGGCAACCTCAAACTGATCGGCGAGTTGACCGCGCGCATGGCCTCGATCATCGCGCACTTACGCGCCTTCGCCCGTCGCGATCGACACGCCCCGGAAAGCGTGGCCCTACAGCCGGCCCTGGATGACGCCCTGGCCCTGCTGGCCAAGCGCCGGCGGGCGATGGAGGTGGAGCTGATCCGCGACCTGCCGGCTGCCACGCTCTGGGTCCAGGCCGGCGAAACCCGCCTACGCCAGGTGCTCGGCAATCTGCTGGCGAACGCCCTCGATGCCCTGGGCGAAAAGGCCCCGCCACGGCGCATCTGGCTGAGCGCCGTACAGGCCGCCGACGGTATCTTGCTGACCCTGCGGGACAACGGCCCCGGCTTCTCCGCCGAAGCCTTGAGCCGTGCCCGCGAACCGTTTTTCACCACCAAGACCAGCGCCCAGGGGCTCGGCCTTGGCTTGGCGATTTGCGATACCCTGATGCGCGCCCTCGGCGGTGAATTGCTGCTGGCCAATCATCCCGAAGGCGGTGCACTGCTGACTCTGCAACTGCGTGCCGCCGCGCCGGGCATCAACCTCCAGCCCCCTGAGGATCACTCCGCATGAGTACGGACCACGCCATCGACAGCCGCATCCAGGTTCTGCTGATCGACGACGACCCGCACCTGCGTCAGGCGCTCTGCCAGACCCTTGACCTGGCCGGGCTCAAGGTACTCGCCCTGGCCGAGGCACAGGGCCTGAGCCAACGTATCGAGCGCGACTGGCCAGGGGTAGTAGTCAGTGATATCCGCATGCCCGGGCTCGATGGCCTGCAGCTCCTCGAACAACTGCATGCGCGAGATGCCGAACTGCCGGTGCTGCTGATCACCGGGCATGGCGACGTACCGCTGGCAGTGCAGGCGATGCGCAGTGGGGCTTACGACTTTCTGGAAAAGCCCTTTCCCAGCGACGACCTGCTCGACAGCGTGCGCCGCGCTCTGGCGTTACGCCGCCTGGTATTGGACAACCGCAGCCTGCGCTTGGCCCTTGCCGATCGCCAGGCCTTGAGCGTCCGCTTGCTCGGCCAATCACCGGCGATCCTGCGCCTGCGTGAGCAGATCGGCGCCCTCGCGGCGATCAATACCGATGTGCTGATCCTCGGCGAAACCGGCACCGGCAAAGAGGTGGTCGCCCGTGCGTTGCATGATCTATCCAGTCGCCGCAACGGCCCCTTCGTTGCCATCAACGCCGGCGCGCTGGCCGAATCGGTGGTGGAAAGCGAGTTGTTCGGCCACGAGCCGGGCGCCTTCACCGGTGCGCAAAAGCGCCGCATCGGCAAGTTCGAGTTCGCCAATGGCGGCACCCTGTTTCTCGATGAAATAGAAAGCATGAGCCTGGACGTGCAGGTCAAACTGTTGCGCCTGTTGCAGGAACGGATGGTCGAACGCCTCGGCGGCAATCAATTGATTCCTTTGGATATCCGCGTGATCGCTGCGAGCAAGGAGGATCTGCGCCAAGCAGCCGATCAAGGACGCTTTCGCGCGGACCTGTACTATCGATTGAACGTCGCCCCGCTGCGCATCCCGCCGCTGCGCGAGCGCGCCGAGGATGCCTTGCTGCTGTTCCAGCACTTCGCCGACACCGCCAGCGCACGCCACGGTCTTGCAACCCACACGCTGCAACCCGGGCAACGCGCCCTGCTGCTACGCCATACCTGGCCAGGCAATGTGCGTGAATTGCAGAACGCGGCCGAACGCTTCGCTCTAGGTCTGGATTTGGGACTCGATGCGGGCCTGGAGCTGGCGCCGCATAACAACCCACTCAACCTGCCGGCCATAAGCGGCGGCTTGAGCGAACAGGTCGAAGCCTTCGAGCGCGCCTTGATTGCCGCCGAACTGGCGCGCCCGCACGGCTCGCTGCGCAGCCTGGCCGAGGCCTTGGGCATTCCACGCAAGACCCTGCACGACAAACTGCGCAAGCACGGCCTGAGCTTCGCCGACGCGGGTGGT
>JBOICE010000275.1:0-11684 GCA_050739815.1 Pseudomonas sp.
GAAGACCTCCTCGTTCACAGTAGCCTCCCGGCGCAATGTTGCGCTGCAAGCTAAAGCGCGGGCTGTGTCGCTGTCGACAGCCACGCGCCGTCCGGTGACACCGGCGCCCCGGCGGTGCAGGCCAGCCGCTTCGCACAACCTCCCCTCTTCCTTCCTGTCTTCCTCTCTTCCTGTCTTCCTCTCTTCCGGCCTTCCTCCCTTCCTCCCTTCCGGCTGTACTGCAGTTGACCCTGCTCGGCCCGATGCGCGACATTCCGCGGCGCCATGGAAAGCGTATCGTTCCAGCACGTCTTCCTCCGCTCGTCGAGTGGCACAGTGCGCCGTGACGCATCGCTCGATGAGATCGTCGACGCCGTCCGCTCGGGTACGGCGCCGGTCTGGGTCAACGTCGACTCCAGCATCGCGCCGGACTGGCCGCGACTGGCCGAGCGCATGGGGTTTCACCCGCTCGCCATCGAGGACACGCTTTCGCCGGACTGCCGGGTAAAACTCGAGGAGTACGACAAATACCTGTTCATCGTGGTGCGCGATGCGTTTTTTGCATCGGACACGCCCGAGCCGTACGACTTTGCCAGCATCAACCTGTACCTGTTTCTCGGTGCCAACTTCCTGGTCACCGTGCACGCAGGCAAGTCGCGGCCGGTCGAAGCCGTGGTCGAGCGCCTGAAGAATGCTCCCGACCTCATGGAGCGCGGTGTCGACTACCTGGCCTACACGCTGATCGATACGCTGGTCGACCTCTATTTCCCGCTGATCGATGAGATCGACCATTTTGTGGATGCCATCGAAATCGACGTCTTCGAGCAGGCCGGGTCCAGGGAGTCAGTCGCGCGCATCTTCGACCTGAAGCGGACGCTGCTCGCGTTGCGCCGTCACCAGGCGCCCATGCGCGAAGTCACGGCCACGCTGGCCAACCGGCCGTGCGAATACCTGGCTCCGGCCGTGCAGATCTATTTTCGCGATGTGTACGATCATGTCGTGCGTCAGCTCGAATCGGTGGAGACTTATCGCGACCTGATGAGCGGTGTCATGGACCTGTATTTTTCCGTGATCTCGCACCGAATGAACGAGATCATCCGCGCCCTCTCGATCATTGCCACGATCGTGCTGCCGCCCACACTTGTGGCCGGCATCTACGGCATGAATTTCGACAGAGGCGTCATCCCGTCATGGTCGGATCCGTACGGCTTCTGGTGGACGATAATCATCATGATCGGCGTGACCGCCGGGCTTCTGGTATTGCTGAAAAAGAGACGATGGTTATGAGGAGGCTGTTGTGAACAACGGAGCACCGAGTGAATTCCTGCGGCTGAAGCGGGACCTGCCAGGGATACAGCAAGCATTGCGCGAGGCGCAGATCGACGCCTGGCTGCTCTACGACCTGCATGCGCGCAACACGGTGACTGCGCGGCTGACCGAGCTGGGCGACCTGTCGCGCCGCTACTTCGTGGTCCTGCCCGCGCAGGGGAATCCGCATGCCATCGTGCACGGCATCGAGGAAGGACCGTGGACAAACTGGCCGTGGACGCGCGAACGCTACGTTGGCTGGCGCCAGCTGGAGGAAACGCTGCGCGCGCGCATCGGCGGCAAACACGTCGCCATGGAGATCTCCGAAAACGACAACGTGCCGGCCATGGACCTGGTTCCATCCGGTGTCATCGAGCTCATGCGCACGTGCGGTGCGCGGGTGAGCAGTTCCGGTGAGCTGGTGACCCGCTTCCATTCCTGCTGGAGCAGCGACGACGTGGCATCGCACAGGCGCGCGGCTGTCGTGCTCGTGCAGGTTGCGCAGGCCGCCTTCCGGCGGATCGCAGAGGCCGTTGCAGCCGGAGATACGGTTACGGAAAACGGGGCACGCCGCTGGGTGGTCGAAGACCTGGCAGCACGGGGTGCCGGCGTCGGCGCCGACTGCATTGTTGCGGGAACACTGGGGGCCGCTGACCCGCACTACGCGCCCCTGGGTGATGGCGCGACCCTGCAGCGCGGGGACATCGTGCTGCTCGATCTCTGGGGCAAGGAGCGTGAAGACTCCGTGTACGCCGACCAGACCTGGATGGCGTACCTCGGTCCTTCCGTTCCGGATCGCGCGCGCGATCTGTTCGCCATCATCCGCGATGCGCGTGACGCCGCAGTGCAGTTCCTGGATGACGCCTGGCGCGCGGGCCGGCCCGTGAAAGGTGGTGAGGTCGATGATGTCACCCGCGGCGTGATCACGAAGCGCGGATTCGGCGATGCCTTCTTTCACCGTACCGGTCATTCCATCGATCAGGCCATTCACGGCATGGGTCCCAACATAGACAACCTGGAAACCCACGAGACCCGTGTCCTGATTCCCGGTGTGGGTTTTTCGATCGAACCCGGCATCTACCTGAAAGGCGAGATCGGCTTGCGTACGGAGATCAACGTGTTCATGGGACTGGACGGCCCGGAAGTCACGGTACCGCAAGCACAAACCGAAATCATGGCCGTGCTGGCGTGACCGAGGACAATCCGCTCCTGCAGGAGACCGCGCGCGAAGGCGCAGCACCTGCCAAGGCGCTGTACCTGATTGGCATCCAGCGCGCCAGGAACTGGCGAGGCCGTCGCCTGCGCAGCGACCAGGAGGCCGAGGAGCTGCGCGTGCGCTATCGCGATCTGGATGCACTCGTGCGGCCGGCCGTGTTCGAGGTTCCCGAGCTGGATACCGAAGCCGTGCAGAAGCATCAACGCACGATCGAATCGGCCATGCGCCGCGGGACCATCCTGCCGGCCCCATACGGTGTGATCTTTCATGGCCGGCGACCACTCATTCGCATGATGCAGGATCAATACCTCGTACTCGATGAGGCGCTCGCATTCGTGGAAGGGCAGTGCGAAGTGCGCGTGCACGTTCTGGCCGGCGATCTCGATCCCGACGACGAGCTGCTGCACCTGGCCAACCAGATTTACTCGGACTTGAGGCGTTCCGCGCGCGCGGCAATCCCGTTCCCGCGCGACGGCCGGCGCCTGCTCAGCGCTGCCTTCCTGGTCGAGAAGACAGCGTGGGTCGAATTCATCGAGCGCGCAGAAAGCCTCGCCTCCCCGCATCCCGAGATCAGTGTGGACATCACGGGTCCCTGGCCGCCGTATGATTTCGTGCGCTTCGTCGCCTGACCATGCTGGTTGAAGTCGCGCTTCCCGTTCCGCTTCCTCGCACCTTTACCTACCGATCGCAGGCTCCGATTGCGCCGGGAACACGCGTGCGCGTGCGTTTTGCCGGCCGCCGCCTCACGGGTTGGGTGGTTGGACCCGCCGAATTGGGCGAGCTGAAGCAGCTGCACGACATCGAAACCATTCTCGAAGCCGAGCCCAGTCTGCCGCCCGACCTGCTCGAGCTCTGTCGCTGGGTGGCGGATTATTACCTGACCCCGCTCGGCCTCGTCCTGCGCACTGCACTGCCGGCTGTGTTGAGCAGTGACGTGCGCACGGATCAGCCACTGAAGAAGCGCAAACGCATCCGCATCGTACGCGAACTACCGACTCTGGCCACACGCGAGCAGGTGTTCGGCAAAGCGCAGCGGCAGCGCGAGCTGTACGAGCTGATCGAATCGCTCGGCGGTACCGCCGAGCTGGCGCACGTCACCAGACAGCTCGGCTTCGCGCACGCGCTCGTGCGCGCCCTGGCCCGGCGCGAGCTCATCCGCACGGAAGAGGAAGCCGTAGCGCGCGATCCATTCGCCGCGCTGCCGGCCCGGCCAGTCGAGTCGCTCACTCTCACGCCGGCGCAGCAACACGCCCTGGTCGCGCTGGGCCTGGCCACCCAATTGCCTGCCGATCAGAACCTGCCGTTCCTGCTGCACGGCGTAACTGGCTCCGGCAAAACCCTGGTCTACATCGAGCTGTTGCGTCAGGTGCTGGTCGCCGGCCGCGGCGCCATCGTGCTGGTACCCGAGATTGCGCTCACACCTCAGACCGTTGCGCGCTTCCGCTCGCATTTCGGTGATCGCATTGCCGTACTCCACTCCGCACTGAGCGATGGCGAACGCTACGATGCATGGCGCGCACTTCATCTGGGTGAGAAAAGCATCGCGATCGGTGCCCGCTCGGCCATCTTTGCGCCGGTACGCGCACTGGGTGCCATCGTCGTGGATGAGGAGCACGAGGCAACCTACAAACAGGGCGACACTGCACCGCGTTATCACGCACGCGAAGTCGCTATCGTGCGTGCACGACTCAGCTCGGCCATCTGTGTGCTGGGCAGTGCCACCCCCGCGCTCGAGAGCTGGCACAACGCACAGCGCGGCAAGTTCCGTCTGCTCGAGCTGCCCGAACGGGTCGAAGGCCGGCCCTTGCCACCGGTGCGCATCATCGATTTGCGAAGTGCGCGGCCGCGCGATCAGGGCGAGTCTGAATCCCGGCGATTGCAGAAGAGCCTGTCCCCTGAACTGACCGACGCCATCGAGGCGCGCCTGGATCGAAACGAGCAGGCCATTCTGCTGCTCAACCGCCGAGGCTACTCCACGTTCGTGCAGTGCCGCGCATGTGGTGAGGTCTGGCAGTGCGGACAGTGTAACGTCTCACTGACGTTTCACCGCGGCCGGCGGCGTCTGGTTTGTCACTACTGCTTTCACGAGGAGCCGCCGCCATCGCATTGCACGCGCTGCGGCTCCGGCGATCTCTCGTTCCGGGGCGTCGGCACTGAACAGGTCGAACGAGAGGTCATTGAGCGTTTCCCACAAGCCCGCGTCGCGCGCATGGATGTCGACACCACATCCGCGCGTTGGGCACATCATGATATCCTGGCCCGCGTCGAGAATCGCGAGATCGACATTTTGCTCGGCACGCAAATGATCGCCAAGGGCCTCGATTTCCCGGGCGTTACCCTGGTCGGTGTGATCAATGCTGACGTGGCCATGAACCTGCCCGACTTCCGGGCCGGCGAGCGCACGTTCCAGCTGCTTACCCAGGTGGCTGGCCGGGCCGGACGCGGCCCGCACGGCGGCGAGGTGTTGATCCAGACGGCGCTGCCCCACCACTACGCCATCCAGAGTGCGCTCCAACACGCCTACTACGCATTCGCAACCCACGAGCTGAACGAGCGGCGCACGCCCGCCTATCCGCCGCACGTCCGGCTGGTCAACGTGATCGTGAGCGGTTCAGACGAGAACGCCGTGCTCCAGCAGGTGCAGCAATCGGCGAACTGGCTGCAGTCTTTGATGGCGCGCAATCCCGCCGTCGAGCTGATCGGACCCGCGCCCTGCCCGATCGATCGCATTCGCGGCCGCTGGCGCTGGCATTTCCTGCTGCGATCCTCACGCGTGGCACCACTGGCTGCCCTGTGCCGGCAGCTCTTCCTGCAGCATGCCATCAAACCCGGCCGCGCCCAGCTTCGACTGGCCATCGACCGCGATCCGGTGAGTCTGCTTTGAGGTAGCGGGAGTGACCGGCGAGACTGGCGTATCGGGCGTATCGGGACCAAAATATCTGACGTATCAGCATTACTGGCAGTAACTGGACGTATCGCGAGACCCGCTATTGTGTGACAAACTTGACAAACTCGCACTACGCAGGTAACACCAAATTCGATCGGACAATTCGTACATTCCCGACACAGGCCTGGCACGCCCGACATTTCTCCTCACTCCGTGAATCCATTCACCCGACACACCCGACACACCCGACACACCCGACATGCCCGACACGCCCAATACGACCCACTCCGGTCAGCAACTTGCACTCGGATTGAAACTCCCGTATTGCTGGCGCGGCGGAAATTCCATAAACTATTGTGCGGGGTGCGGTAGGAGCGTTCTCGGTCCCGCAACTTTGCGGTACTCTTCTCATGAATCGCCCGCCGCAGTCGCCGCTGGTTTTCACGTTGCCGGCCTGTTGCTCTCTCAGTTGAACTCGGCCGGTCTCAGGAGGGTAGCCTCACGATCATGGGTTGTCTGGCTCTGAACGCATCATTCGAACCGCTCACGATTCTGCCCGTGCGGCGTGCGCTGCGGCTGGTCATCGACAAGAAGGCGGAGATTCTGGAGGTCGATGAAAGCCGGCTGTTCCGCTCGGAGCGCCGGGAGATGGCGTGTCCCATCGTCATCCGGCTCGTGCGTTACGTGCACGTGCCGCGCAAGTTCCGCCGGCAGGTCACGAATACGTTCCTGTTTGCGCGTGATGGCTATCGCTGCCAATACTGCGGCCGGCATCGCTCGCAGCTGCGCGGGCGCGAGTTCCTGACCCGCGATCACATCGTGCCCATGTCACGTGGCGGTCTGAACGACTGGCGCAACGTGGTGACGGCGTGCTCGCCGTGCAACAATCGCAAGGGCAGTCGCCTGGGCGATGAAGTGGGCATGCACCCGGTGCACCTGCCGGCCGAGCCGAATTATGTGGAGCTGGTCTGGGCGGTGCGACGCATCACGCCCGTGCAGGCCAGGTACATCAAGATGTTTTACGGCGCGGATGTGCTGCGCGCGCTGCAATCGAGACACGAGCCGACGCCGCATAACGCAGATTGATTGGCGATCTGCAGCATCAGGAACGATCAGAAACCCGGCCGCCTGGCCGGGTTTCTTGCATCAGAGCGCTGGCAGTATCGCGCCGGCCAGAACAGTCAGCAGCGCAAACAGCGTTGCAAGCACCAGAAGCAGCACGATCGGAAAAATCAGCGCGGCCGCGGCGCGCGCAGTTGTGGTGTTATGCACTTCGCGCAGCCCGATCACCGTGAGGATTGCAGAACCGAGCACCGCAAGCAGCGTCCCGATCCAGGGCGCGATCAGGAAGAGGTAAGTGCCCGACGCGAATGCGCAGACGCGCACGGAAGCCACGTACGGTCGGCGAGCAGCGCCCAGCACCTTGAGTGTCCCGTGCACCAGTGCGGATCCGGCGAACAGAGCGAGCAGCAGCGTGAGCGGCGAGAGCAGGAACCCCATGAGCCGCTCGAGGGCCGGATTGGCAGCAGGCTGGGTCTGAAACCAGCCGTCCAACCCGATGCCAAAGGCGTCCAGGGTCGTACTCCAGAAAAGCTCGAGGGCCGCGCCAATGATGCCGATCGGCAGGTAGTAGGCGAGGGCGGACAGATATCCGGCCACGGGCATTGCTGCAAAAAAATCACGCGGCCGGGAGACACTTTGCCACCATGTCTCACCGGCCGCAAATATCACATTGTCTTCTTCGCCTGGTGGCCATGGGAACGACCGGGGCAGAGCTGATGGCACTGCCGGCGAGGCCGCCGGTGCCAGGTCGCTAGGGGTGGGATCGTCCACGCTCGGTTGCCTCGTGAGCCATCCAGCGGCTGACCAGACCGATCAGGTGCCTCAGATCGACGGGCTTGCGCACATAGTCGTCCGCACCTGCCGCCAGCATGTCGTGGTTGGAATCGATAGCCGTGACTGCGATGATGGGGATGTTCTCGGTTTCCGCCATTTGCCGCAACGTGCGCGTGGCTTCGCACCCATCCATCTCCGGCATCATCACATCCATCAGGATGAGGTTCGGCCGGGTCTGCAGCGCAACGGCGACCGCATCGCGACCATTCGCGGCTTCGACCACCTGGTAGCCGAACGCCTCAAACAGCACCCGCAGCGCTTCGCGGCTCTCCCTGTGGTCTTCGGCAACCAGGATTATGGTCCTCGACTCGACGGCAAGAACCTGCGTATTTCCGTGCATCTCCATTACTACGGGCGAGCCCCGCAGCGCCCGCCCCCCAGTGTTTGGATCCCGCGTAACCGGGCGCAAGTTCCGCGCCTGCTGGAAGTTGGGAAGCCGCAGCCGCTGGACCTGGAGGGGTGGGTCGCTCTAGCTTGCGGGCCATGCCGATAGCCCATTTGACCCGACGGGTCCTTTTCAACGCGGCGCACCGGTACTCGCGCCCGGAGTGGAGTGAGTCCGAAAACCGCCAGGTGTTTGGCGCGTGTGCCAACCCGCACGGTCACGGCCACAACTACGTCCTCGAGGTAACAGTCAGCGGTGAGATCCACACTCAGACCGGCTTCTGTGTAGACCTGGCCGCGCTCGATGCCCTGCTCGAACGCGAGGTCGTTGAGCGATTCGACCATCAGCACCTCAACCACAGGGTCCCGGAATTCGGGGATGGCGGCCTGATCCCAACCACCGAGAACATCCTGACGCTGTGCTGGCCACGCATTGAAGCCGGCCTCCCGGTGGCGTCCCGGCTGGTTGGTCTTCGCCTGCACGAGGATTCGACTTTCTATGTGGATTATTTCGGGGGCGGTGAGCCATGAATCGGCCGAACGGCACGCGACCTGGCCCGCTCGACCGGATGGGGCCGGAGTCAGCAGCCAGCCGAAATGCCGGGGATCAGCCAGCGGAGGGTGTGCCAGGGCGCATCGATCGCGATTTTGTTGCCGGTGATGTTGAATGGACGGCGTACGTGAGTGGTCGCGGCGCGTACGGTACGGGACATTGCGGTCTGGCCGCGGTCGAGGCGGTGCATTTTGCCCAGGCCGACGCGCCGCACGTCCCCCTGTTCGAAGCGCTGCTCCCGGCCGGCCGTTTCCCGAGCTTGCACCCGTCGGAGTTGCTCGAGCTGTTGCGAACAGCTCGGCGCATTGTCGTGCCCGAGGGCGGCGGCACGCCCGCTCCGCGCCGTTTCAGCCTAGAGGAGGACCTATCTTGACCGCGTTGTTTTCCACCCTGACGGCGTAGAGACGCAAGCCAGGCGCGCCTTCAGGGTCCAGGCATTCTCCGGTTCGCACATCGAACGTGGCGTCATCTTCCGGGCAGGTAAGCAGCTCGCCTTCGAGCTTGCCCGCCTTTGCCAGGTTGGTCCCATCCACGGGGCATTTTGCATCAAACGCATAATACGTCTGGGCGACGTT
The DNA here is from genome assembly GCA_050739815.1 of Pseudomonas sp. Taxonomy (GTDB): domain Bacteria; phylum Pseudomonadota; class Gammaproteobacteria; order Pseudomonadales; family Pseudomonadaceae; genus Aquipseudomonas. Next base: position 8,799 of record JBOICE010000275.1, read on the forward strand.
CGTCAGGCCTACGCTCTTGCCATGGGCCTTGACCTCGGCAAGCGCGCCGGGGCCCACGTCGCGGGTTTGTACCACCGGCTCGTACTCGACCATTACGTTCTCCCTTCACTGGCCGATTGGGCAGGCTCCGTGCCGCAGAGTGTTCCGGTCACTGCCACATTCCCGGCTGTCCCCAATTTCCGGCAATGTTTGCCGTCGCCGTTACATTATCGCCCCGTGCGATGGAGATCGCGGCGCCATCCCTTTGACGCGCAGGCAACGTGACGGCCAAGAAAAGGCGGATCCTGACCGGCGACCGGCCGACCGGCAAGCTGCACCTCGGGCACTGGATCGGCAGCATCCGGAATCGGGTGCTGCTGCAGGACGAGTACGATTGCTTTTTCATCGTGGCGGATCTGCACACGCTGACCACGCGCACGGAAAAAGACGCCGTTGCGGAGATACCGGGTCACATTCGCGAGATGGTGCTCGACTACCTCGCGCTCGGCATCGATCCGGAACGCTCGACCATTTTTATTCAATCCGCGATCCCGGAAACGTCCGAGCTCCAGCTCATCCTCAGCATGCTGGTCTCGCTGCCGCGGCTGGAACGGCTGCCCAGCATCAAGGACATGGCGGAGGCCGCTGGCCTCGAGGTCATGCCCTTTGGACTCGTCGGGTACCCGGTCCTGCAGGCGGCGGACATTCTGCTGCCTCGCGCCGACCTCGTGCCCGTCGGCCGTGACAACGCGCCTCACGTCGAAATCACACGGGAGATCGCACGACGTTTCAACAACCTCTACGGTCCGGTATTTCCCGAGCCCGATGTACTGATGAGCGAGGTGCCGGTGCTGCCCGGCATCTACGGTATGCAGAAGATGTCGAAATCACTCGACAACGCGATCCTGATCTCGGACAGCGCCGACACTGTCGAGAAGCTGGTACGCCAGATGTACACGGACCCCAACCGCATACGCGCCGACATTCCCGGCACCGTCGAAGGCAATCCGGTCTTCATTTACCACGACGCCTTTAATCCCGACACCGCCGAAGTCGACGATCTCAAGGCGCGCTACCGTGGCGGCAAGGTCGGCGATGTCGAAGTGAAGAAGAAACTTGCGCGCGCTATCAACACATTTCTGGAGCCCGTGCGCGAGCGGCGCGCAGCGTACGAAAAGCAGGGCGGCGTGGTCGAGGAGATTCTTCGAGAGGGCAATCGCAGGACCCGGGTGCTCGCGCAGGAAACCATGCAGCAGGTACGCGCCGCGATGGGCATGACCTATTTCCGGGATTGATCCTGACGAACCCGGGTGCGCCGGCCGAGCCCATGACACGCGGCAAGGCCGGCCCCATATTCGGAGACGCTGACTGAAACCGGAGTGTTCCTATGCGAATTGCATTGATCCTGGCCGGCGGTCTTCTGGTGCTCGGTTCGCAAAGCGCCGCAACCGCTCAGGCCGCCGCCGTGTCACCACACTGCGCGCCGCAGCGACCCGGAAATCTGGCCACCCGGCCAAGCCCTTACGACTCACTCTCCATCGTGGTTGGCGGCCAAACTGCCATGCTCTGCTACGGCCGGCCATCCGCAAAGGGGAGGAAGATGATTGGCGGAACCGACGTTGCATTTGGTGAGTTGTGGCGCACCGGCGCCAACGAGCCGACCATCATTCACATCCCCTTCGCCGCGATGATCGCGGGTGTCCATGTAGAGCCCGGGTCCTACTCGCTGTACACCGTGCCGGGCCAGAGCGAATGGGAAATCATCCTGAATCGCTCGATTGCACAATGGGGTGAGGAGAGTCGGTACACTGCCGAGATCAAGGCGAAAGAAGCTGGACGTGGCAAAGTGAAGAGTGAAGCCATCGCCAATCACGTCGAGACGCTGGTGTTCCGCACGGAGCCTGCGGGCGCGCGCGGCGCCGACTTGGTCCTGGAATGGGAAAAGACGCGCGTGCGCATCCCGATCCGCTTGATGTGATTCACCTGGCCGATGAACGCCCGGCGGGTCGTGTTGCTCATGCCCCGCCGGGTGATCGCGTGAGGCGCCTGCGTGTCCTTCCAGGGTTTCCTGGCCGCTCTGTCGTGAGCGGCGCTGTGCATCGGGCGGACAATGGTTTGCGCGAATGCCGCAACTCTCAGGTCTCCATGCACGTACTGCCCAACATGAATCACCTTGCCTCCAAGACGCGGGCGGAAAATCCGGCCGGATACGCCGCACCGCCATCAAAGCGGCTGCCGGGTGGCATCGTCACGATCACCGACTGGATAGCCGCCAGGTCCATTGACTTCAGGAGCTCGTCTCATGGATAGCGAAGAATTGTTCCGCATGCTGATTCCGCTCACCGGCATCGTGCTCGGCAGCCTCATGTTCCTCATACCGATCGCCGGACTCACCGCCCGTTTCGCCATAAAACCAGTCCTGGACGCGATCCGCAGCAGCCGGGTTCCTGTCAATGCCGGGGAGCTCGCCGCGCTCGAACGGCGCGTGGCGCTGCTCGAACAACATTGCGAGAATCTGGAAACCTCACTCACCCGTCTTTCCGAGGCAAAAACCTTCGAGCGCAAGCTCGGCGCTGGCGCATGAATGCATTCCCAGAGGACCGCGCGCGGCGAGGCGAACCAGGTTCCCCGGCCTTGCTGCGCCCTGCGGTCGCTGCCGCGATGGGTTCCTCAGTGACTACAAAGGTGTAAAACCCGCTAGATTGTTCATGACTGGACAATGGTCCCGCAGTCCTGCGAAAGAAATGTCACAAGGGCTGTCGGCCACGCGTTATTGACTTGAAACGCCGGGCATCGGAGCTCCGTGGATTTCGAAGCTCAGTTCCAAAAGTTGTATCCGTCGCTGTTCCGCTATCTGCACCGATTGACCGGCGATGCCGATGTCGCGGAAGACATTGCGCAGGAGAC
>JBOICE010000276.1:0-9331 GCA_050739815.1 Pseudomonas sp.
CCCATCAGCTTCAAGGGCCTGGCCTGGCGCAGCGAGCGCAGCCAGAGCGATGTGGTCTGCTACCAGGCCGAAAGCGGGCGGATGGATTTTGTCGCCGAGCTGGCGCGGCGTTGGGTCGAACTGGCGCGCGTGCCGAGTGCCGACAAACGCATCGCCTTGGTGCTGGCCAACTACCCGACCCGCGACGGCCGCATCGGCAACGGCGTTGGTCTGGATACCCCGGCCGCCGCGCTGAACATCCTCCGTGCCCTGCAAGCCGAGGGTTACCCGGTGCAGGACTTGCCCGCCAGCGGCACCGCGCTGATCCACCTGCTGTTGGGCGGAGTGACCAACGACCTGGACAACCTCGACCTGCGCCCCTGCGCACAAAGCCTGGCGCTGGACGAATACCGCACACACTTCGCACGCCTGCCCGCCGCCAACCAACAGGTCGTGCGCGAACGCTGGGGCGAGCCCGAGCAGGACCCGATGTGCCGGGGTGGGCGGATGATGATCGCCGGCCTGCGTTTCGGCCTGACCTTCGTCGGCATCCAGCCGGCGCGGGGCTATCAGCTCGATGCCAGCGCCGTGTACCACGACCCCGACCTGGTGCCGCCGCACGGTTACCTGGCGTTCTACTTCTGGCTGCGGGAAGTCTTCGGCGCCCATGCCGTGGTGCATGTCGGCAAACACGGCAACCTGGAATGGCTGCCGGGCAAAAGCGTCGGCCTGTCGGCGAACTGCTGGCCGGATGCGGTGCTCGGGCCCATGCCCAACGTCTATCCCTTTATCGTCAACGATCCGGGCGAAGGCGCCCAAGCCAAGCGCCGCACCCAGGCGGTGATCATCGACCACCTGATGCCGCCGCTGACCCGTGCCGAGAGCTACGGCCCGCTGCGCGATATCGAGCGGCTGGCCGACGAGTATTACGACGCCTCCCTGCTCGACCCCCGGCGCGCCGGCGAACTGCGCGGCGAGATTCTGACCCTGGTGCGCGCCACCCAACTCGACCGCGAACTGCACTTGCAGATCAACGAAGACCCGAACAGTTGGCTGCCGCAGCTCGACGCTTACCTGTGCGACCTGAAGGAGTCGCAGATTCGCGATGGCCTGCACGTATTCGGCGAGTCGCCGGCCGGGCGCCTGCGCATCGACACCTTGCTGGCTTTGCTGCGGACTCCCCGTGGCGATGGCCGCGGCGCCAACGCCAGCCTGTTGCGGGCCCTGGCCAAGGATTTCGAGCTGGGCTTCAACCCGCTCAACTGCGAAATGGCCACGCCCTGGAGCGGGCCGCGACCCACCCAATTGCAGGCGTTGAGTGCCGATACCTGGCGCACCCAGGGCGACACCCGCGAACGCCTGGAGCTGTTTGCCTGGCAACTGATCGAGGCCACGTTGCGCGGTGAGACGCTGGTCGTTGGTACTGAAACCGCGCCGGTACTCGAAACGCTGCGCCAGCAGGTTGCGCCGACGCTGGACGCCTGTGGTCCGGCGGAGATTTCAGGGCTGCTGGCGGCCCTGCGCGGCCGCTTCGTTCCCGCCGGCCCCAGTGGCGCACCGAGCCGTGGCCGCCTCGATGTGCTGCCGACCGGGCGCAACTTCTACTCGGTGGACGTGCGCAACCTGCCGACGCCGACCGCCTGGCGCATCGGCTTCCAGTCCGCCAACCTGCTGCTCGAACGCCACCTGCAAGACCACGGCGACCACCTGCGTCAGCTCGGCCTGTCGGTTTGGGGCACCGCGACCATGCGCACCGGCGGCGACGACATGGCCCAGGCCATGGCCCTGCTCGGCGTGCGCCCGGTGTGGCAAGCCGGCAGCCAGCGGGTCGAGGATTTCGAGATTCTGCCGCTGTCGCTGCTCGACCGCCCACGGGTGGACGTCACGCTGCGGGTGTCGGGTTTCTTCCGCGATGCCTTCAGCAACCTGATCCGCCTGTTCGACGCCGCCGTGCAGGCAGTGGCCGAACTGGACGAGCCGGAAGACCTCAATCCCCTGGCCGCCCGCGTTCGTTTGGAGCGCCAACGCCTGGAGGCCCAAGGGGTCGACGCCATAGATGCACGCCGGCAGGCCGGTTGGCGGATCTTCGGCTCCAAACCCGGGGCTTACGGCGCCGGGGTGCAGAACGCCATCGAGGAACGCCTGTGGCAGACCCGCGCCGACCTGGCCGAGGTCTACCTGAACTGGGGCGGCTACGCCTATGGCGCGGCGGACAGCGGCACGCCCGCGCGTGAGCACTTCGTCCAGCGCCTGGAGCGCCTACAAGCGGTGCTGCACAACCAGGACAACCGCGAACACGACATTCTCGATTCCAACGATTACTACCAGTTCCAGGGCGGCATGCTGGCGGCGGTGGAAACCCTGCGCGGCGAACCCGTCGCCAGCTACCACGGCGACCACAGCCAGCCGGACAACCCGCGCATCCGCACCCTCAAGGAAGAGCTGAACCGCGTGGTGCGGGCGCGCGCAGCCAATCCCAAGTGGATCGCCGGGATGAAGCGACATGGCTACAAAGGCGCTTTCGAGCTGGCCGCGACCGTGGACTACCTGTGCGCCTTCGACGCCACCAGCGAATTGATCGACGATCATCAGTACGAACTGCTGACCGACGCCTACCTGCTGGACGCGGACACCCGCGAGTTCATCCAGCAGCACAACCCCGGCGCCCTCCAGGACATCACCGAACGCCTGCTCGAAGCCCAGCAACGCGGGCTGTGGCAGGACCCGGGCGAGTACCGTGCGGCACTGGAGAATCTGCTGATGGATGAGGAAGAGCGATGACGTCCCCGCGCCCCGTAGGTTGGGTTGAGCACAGCGAAGCCCAACACGTCCAACCCTCACTCGTGCAGATGTTGGGCTTCGGCTACCGCCTCAACCCAACCTACGCTACTAACCGATATGCTTCTGCCTGACACCTGGAGCCCCGAATGACCGACCTCCCGCACTTCCCGCTGGCCGCCGTAGTTGCCGCAGATGAGCTGAAGCTGGCGCTGTGCCTGGCGGCTATCGACCCCGCGATTGCTGGCGTGTTGATCGAAGGCCCGCGCGGCATGGCCAAATCGACCCTGGCCAGGGGTGTCGCCGAACTGCTGCCGGGCGGGCATTTCGTCACCCTGCCACTGGGTGCCAGCGAAGAACGCATCGTCGGCACCCTCGACCTCGACGCGGCGTTGGGCGAAGGCCGCGCGCAGTTCTCCCCCGGTCTGCTGGCCAAGGCCGATGGCGGCGTGCTCTACGTCGATGAAGTCAATCTGCTGCCGGACCACTTGGTCGACCTGCTGCTGGACGTTGCCTCCAGCGGGGTCAACCACATCGAGCGGGACGGCATTTCCCATAACCACAAAGCCCGCTTCGTCCTGATCGGCACCATGAACCCGGAAGAAGGCGAGCTGCGCCCGCAACTGCTGGATCGCTTCGGCCTCAACGTCGTGCTGGGCGCCCAGCCGCAACCGACCGAACGCGCCGAAATCGTCCGCCGCCGCCTGGCCTTCGATGCCGACCCGCAAGCCTTTCTCCAGCGCTGGGCCGAACCGCAGAGCGCCTTGCAGCAGCGTTGCGCCAACGCCCGTGAACGGCTGGCATCGATAGCGCTGGACGACGCGACCCTCGATGAAATCGCCCACCGCTGCTTCGCTGCCGGCGTCGACGGCCTGCGCGCCGATCTGGTCTGGCTCCGCGCCGCCCGTGCCCATGCCGCCTGGCGCGGCGCCGAGCAGATCGCCGCCGAAGACATCGACGCGGTCGAGCACTTCGCCCTGCTGCACCGCCGGCGCCACAGCCCAGCGCCGGCCGCCCAGCCGCCGCAAGCGCCACCCACAACCCGCCCGCAGACCGAACAGGCTGCCGCTGGCGAAGGCCAGTGGGGCGAGCTGCCCGCCCAACCGGTGCCCATGGGCGCGCAGCGCGAGCTGCCGCGCTGGCCAAAAAAGCCCTAAGCATCCGCCCGCGACAGGTCACTGGCGCGGATGCCAGACCCAGACCCGGCCACCTCGACGGAGGCCACCACGGCGCCGCCCGGCACGGCGAACTGGGCGCGATCCACTGGCTGGCCACCCTGCTACGCGGCCGCCCACGGCGCCAGGCCGACCTGCAACGTCGCCCGCGCAGCCGCCAGCCCGGCGAACTCTGGCTGGTCATAGTCGACGCCTCCGCCTCCACCCGCCGCCATGGCGCCCTGGCCCAGGCCAAAGGCCTGCTCGCCAGCCTGTTCGAGCAGGCCTACCGCCAGCGCGCCCACCTCGCCGTGCTCCACGCCACCGGCCGCCAGCCGCAATGGCTCTGGCAAGGCCAAAAAGCCTCCAACGCCCTACGCGACTGGCTCACCCTGCTCGGCGCTGGCGGCGGCACGCCACTGATCGAAGCCCTGCAACAAGCCTCGACCTGGCTGGCAAGCCGGCAGCGGCAGAAACCCGCCGAACAACAACGCCTGCTAATCCTCACCGACGGCCGCCTGCGCGACTGGCCGGCCCTTGCGCCGATAACCTGCCCGGCGCTGCTGGTGGATATCGAAAGCGGGCCGATTCGCTTGGGAAGGGCTAAGCGGCTGGCGGAGCAATTGGGCGCGGAGTATTGGGCTATCGAGGCGTTGGTAGTGGCACAGAACCGGGGGGTGATAAGTTCGGTTTTTGAGGAGTGAACTGCTAGTTCAAGCAATACATGCGACCGAGAGCGGGCGGTGGACAGTGCGGCAGCAAATCGGTAACTTCGCCTCGTCTTTTGCCAGCTCCAATCAAGCAGCTTGAGAAAATAAATCTGTCCCCTTGTTCTTTCCTTGAAGTGACCGGCATTCGCTCAGAACCGCGGTGAACGCAAGGGGACTGCCTATCCCTATACTCAGAGCTGACGGCCCACCCAGGCCCAGGAATGCCGAACGATGCCTTCTCCCCACCGCTGGACGGACCGGGCCCTCGGCCTTTTCCAGGACCATGCCGTACTCGGCATGGTCCTGGTGCTCCTGCTCAGCTTGACTGGTCTGAGTTGGTATCTGCAGCAGATCGTCAGCCAGCAGCTGCAAGGCGCAGCCCTCAAGAGCGCGCAAGTGTATACCGCCGCCCTCACCGAGTTCCGTAGCCTCTACACCTCCGAGGTGGTAGCCCGCGCCCGGGCCTCTGGCATGACCGTCACCCACGATTACCAGAGCGACCCCCAGGCTATTCCCCTGCCTGCGACCCTGAGCATGCTGCTCGGCAGCCGCCTGGGAGCACAGGGCACGGGCACCACCACCCGGCTGTACAGCCCCTACCCCTTTCCCTGGCGCCAACAGGAGGGCGGTCTCAGCGACGATTTCGGCCAGCAGGCCTGGCAAGCGCTGCAAGCCGATCCCGAGCGCCCGTTCTACCGCTTCGAGCAGCAGGACGAGCGGGTGGTGCTGCGCTACGCCACGGCCGATCTTATGCGCCCGGCCTGTGTCGAGTGCCACAATAGCCACCCCGATGCCCCCCGGCGCGACTGGAAGGTCGGCGATCTGCGCGGCATCCTCGAGGTCGACCAACCGCTCGACATCGCGACGCTCAGCGCCCGTCCCCTGCTGATCGAAACTGCTGCCGTGATCCTGGGTATTCTGACCCTGTTCTCCACCCTCCTCGCCCTGCTGATCCGGCGCCTGCGCCGCGCCACGGAGGAAGCCCAGTGCCTCACCCAGGAGATGAGCCTGATCAATAAGGCGTTGCAGCGGGAGGTGGTCGAGCGTCAGCAGGTGGAAGTCGATTTGCGCTCGGCCAATAACACGCTCGAATATCTGACCACCCAGGACCCTCTGACCGGCGTCGTGAACCGCCGCGGCCTCGAGCGCACGCTGAACCTGGAATGGAAGCGCGCGCTACGCCGAACGAGCCCGCTCAGCCTGATCATGGCCGATGTCGACCACTTCAAGGCCTACAATGATCACTACGGTCACCAGGCCGGCGATCGCTGCCTGCGGCGGATCGCCGCCCAGCTCCAGGCCCTGGCGCAACGGCCGAGCGATCTGGTGGCCCGCTACGGCGGCGAAGAGTTCGTGATCATCCTGCCGGACACCACAATCGAAGGCGCCCAGGCCCTGGCCGAAACCATGCGGGACGAGGTACACGCCCTCAAGCTTGAACATGCCAACTCGTCCGTCGCCGCCTTCGTCACCCTGAGCCTGGGCACCGCCACCCTGATCCCCAATGACTACAGCTCGGTGGACGAGCTACTACAGGCGGCGGATCGGGCGCTCTATCGGGCCAAGGAGGCCGGCCGCAACCGGGTCGAGGTTGACGAGGTGCGCGCACCCTAGGAGTACTCGCCTCAGCGAGGTAGCCTGGATACCCCCTGATGGAAAACTACTTCGCGGGTTTTCCATCAGGGGGGCTCGATTTGTAGGGTGGACAACGCTTTACCTGTCCACCGGCTCTAGCATCGGCACAACCGCAAGCCAGGTAAGGCGGGCAACCCGCCAAACCAACCCTTGATAAGGCACGGCGCGGGTTTCTCCCGCCCTACTCTTTCCGCGTCATCAACAGTTCGGGCACTTCACGACCTTCGACGAACTGTTCCAGCACCAGCCGTTGCACATCCGCCTCGCTGCGCACCTGATACCAGGCACCGGAAGGGTAGACGCTGAGGGTCGGGCCCTGGTCGCAGGGGAACTGGCATTGGGTGCGGGTGATGTGCACGCCGCCTGGGCATTCCAGCTTGCCGTGGGCCTTGAGTTGTTCGCGCAGGGTTTTCCACAACGGCAGGGCGCCACGGCGGGTGCAGCGCGGGCCGTTGCACAGCAGCACGCGGTACTGATGCGGCGGGATGCACGACCAGGCATGCTGCGCCGGCAGGTCGGGCACGCCGACGCAGCCGAGGCACAACTCGGGGCGCTCGATCAGTGCGCAAGCAGCTTCGGCTGGATTGGCCTCGGGTTGGCCCATGGGGCTGGCGACGAAGAGTTGCTGCGCTGCCGCGAAGGTTTCACCGATCTTCCCCAGCTCGCTGCGCAGCCAGTCGAGGTGCGGGCTGCTGCCCTGGGGGTCGAGATCGATCACCAAGAGCGGCAGCTCAGCGGCTTGCAGGTTGGTGCGTACGCACTGCCAGAGGGCTTGGTAACCGGTAGTCGTATCGACGATATCGGCCAGCGCAGCCTCACCGCGCAGGGCAGCGAGGCTGCGGCGGAACAGTTCGGCGAAGGTGCCTTGGGCCAGATCAGGCCCGGCGAACAGCACACGGGCAAAGGGGGAAGTGGGAGTGCTCATGCACGGCTCCGGAATACGGGCGGGCAGTGTAGCCGAAGCTCAGGGTGTGGATTGCAGCGCCTGCCAGAGTGCATCCGCGCAGGCGAATTCGCGCCCGACCGCGGGCAATTGCGGGCGGCGCAGCACCAGCACCGGCAGGCCCAGCTCGCGCGCCACTTGCAGTTTGGGTTCGGTGGCCTGGCTGCCGCTGTTCTTGCTGATCAGCACATCGGTGCGTAGCCGGGCGAACAGTTCGCGCTCGCCGGTCAGGCTGAACGGGCCGCGCGCGCCGATCACTTCGGCGCGTGAGTTGCCGGGCAGCGATTGCAGGCAGCGCACGCTCCAGTGTTGTGACTCGGGGATTTCGTGCAGATGTTCCAGCGGCTCGCGACCGAGGGTGAACAGCGGGCGCTGAAAGTCTTTGAGCGCTGCGATCAACCCGGCCCAGTCCGCCACTTCGCGCCAGTCGTCGTCGGTTTGCGCCTGCCAGCCGGGGCGGCGTAATGCCCAGCAGGGCACACCGGCCAAGCCTGCAGCCGTGGCGGCGTTCTGGCTGATCTGCGCGGCGTAGGGGTGGGTGGCATCGATCAGCAAGCCGATGCCTGCCGCGTCGATAAAACGCGCCAGCCCTGCGGCGGCGCCGAAGCCGCCGACGCGTACCTGGCAGACCAGGTCATCCGGCACCCGGCCAAGCCCTGCGAGGCAGTAGATGTGCTCGGGGCCAAGCTGGCGGGCGATGGCCAGGGCTTCGGTGATGCCGCCCAGCAGGAGGATGCGGATCATGGTTGCTCGACCGCCATGCCAACGCCAGCTTGGCCGACAATCCGGCCCTGCCGGTCGATGGCGAACACCTCCAGCGCTACCTGCGGCGGAACTGTCTTGCGGGCGAAGGCCAGGGCGTGCGCGCACACCGCATCGCCGAGTTTTACCCCGGCGGCGCTGGCCAGCGCCAAGGCTTGCTGGCTGGTGTTGGCGGCGCGCATGGCCTGCTGCAATTCGCTCGATGCGCCTATCTCTCCGGCCCAGCCGGCCAGTTGCGCCAGGTCGATGCTGGAATGACGGCTGTGCAAATCCATGTGCCCGGCGGCGAGTTTGCTGATTTTGCCGAAGCCGCCGCACAGGCTCATTTTTTCCACCGGTGCCTTGCGCAGATGCTTGAGCACAGCGCCAACGAAGTCGCCCATCTCGATCAGGGCAGTGTCCGGCAGGTTGTAGTGCACACGCATGGTGTCTTCGCTGGCGTTGCCGGTGCAGGCGGCCAGATGCCGGAAGCCGTTGGCGCGGGCGACATCGATGCCCTGGTTGATCGAGGCGATGTAGGCGGCGCAGGAGAACGGCCGGACTATGCCACTGGTACCGAGAATCGACAGCCCGCCGAGGATGCCCAGGCGCGGGTTCATGGTTTTCAGTGCCAGTGCTTCGCCGTTCTCCACACCAACCGCCACCTCGAAACCGCCGGTATAGCCGTACTCGGCGGCGAGCTCGGTGAGGTGGCTGGTCATCATCTGCCGTGGCACCGGGTTGATCGCCGGCTCACCCACCGCGAGGGTCAAGCCGGGTTTGCTGACGGTGCCGACACCCGGTCCGGCCTGGAAGCGCACGCCGGGCTCGGTGCTTAGCCGCACGCGGGCGAAGACCAGGGCGCCGTGGGTCACGTCCGGATCGTCGCCAGCATCCTTCAGGGTGCCGGCTTCGGCGCCATCCTCGAACAGGCGGCAAAACTCCAGACGCATCAGCACCACTTTGCCCTTGGGCAGGACGATTTCCACCGCATCGCTGGCCGCACCGCCGAGCAGCAATCGTGCGGCGGCCAGGCTGGTGGCCGTGGCACAGCTGCCGGTGGTATAGCCGCTGCGCAGGGGCGCCGGCTGTTCGGGGGTTTCGTCACGCATGCTGTCAGCCGTTCATCCTAAATACTACACATCCTCACGCAGCGGCTTGCTCACCTCAAGCAGCGTGATGGGCAATGCCGCGCGCCAGGTATCGAAATCACCAAGGGGCTGAGCCTGGGCCACGCTGATGCGCGTCAGCTCACCGCCATGGGCCGCGCGCCAGGCCACCAGGGTCGCCTCGCTCTGCAGGGTCACCGCATTCGCCACCAGCCGGCCACCTGGACGCAACTGCGCCCAGCAGTGCTCTAGCACACCCGGCACGGTGACGCCGCCACCGAT
>JBOICE010000277.1:0-5327 GCA_050739815.1 Pseudomonas sp.
AGATCCTCGGCACCGTCCACAGCTACCCGACGCTGGCCGAGGCCAACAAATATGCTGCCGGTGAATGGAAGCGCGCCCATGCGCCGCAAGGCTTGCTGCGCTGGGTCGAGCGCTTGCATGGCTGGCGGCGCGGCTGAGCTAAAGTTCGCTGTAGCGCTTCGGCGGTGTTAGTCGCGGCGCCCACCGATCACTGCAAACACGGGCAGACATATGGCCAAGGACTATCTGCAACGGCTTAACCGGGCTCTCGAGCAAGGCCTGGCCAAGGATGTCTTCGACAATCTACGCAATTTCCTCATGTGTGCCCTGCTGTTCGCCGCCGGCACCGAGGCCCTCCACGATTCCCGGCAGGTGTTTTTGGGGCCGTTTCCCTCGAGTCTGGCGGGTTGGGGGCTGATCGGGCTGGCCGCTGTGCTCACTTTGCTGAACATCTGGGACGGCCTGCATAAGCTGGCCCGCTTGAAGCGCCGCCTGCTGTTGCAGGCGGCAGTGTGCGTGGTCTATGTGCTGTTGGCGTTGCGCGTGGTGGAAATCGTCTGGAATTTCCGCACTGTTTGAGTAGCCCGTGGGCTGGAGTTGATTGCCTTGGACGCTGTTTTCAACGCAGCCTGGTCCAGGCGCAGCAGATAGTGAAGCAGCCCTTAGATTTCCTGCAGCTCGAAATCCCCCTTGCTCACACCGCAATCCGGGCACAGCCAGTCGTCAGGCACATCGGCCCAGGGTGTACCGGCGGGAATGCCTTCATCGGGCCAGCCCTTGGTTTCGTCGTAGATCAGCCCACAGACCACGCAGATCCAGGTTTTCATACCCCCTCCCCACGGGGCAGCGGATTGAGCTGGCGGTCGAAGCCGGCCAGGGTCGGAAAGCTCAGCGGCTCCAGGCTGTCCAATTGCTGCAGGTATTCGCGCAAGTCGGCGAGCATGGAGCTGCGCGCCAGCGGGGTGATGTAGGGCACGTGGTAGGCCGCGAATGGCGGCAACACGCTAAGACCGGCGTACGCCAGGGTGCCGCGTTGCAGGTGACGGAGCATCGGCTCCGGAGCGCCGCGGTAGGGCTGTCAAGCGGTTTGGGTTTGCTGCGCGGGCTTCACTTGCTCGACGCGGGTCCAGCGGTTGGCGCGGGCGAAAGTACCGAAATCGTTGAAGCGCACACCCATCTCACGCATCACCTGGTGGGCGAAGGGCACCGTCAACTGGCGGATGTAGAAGGGCTCCTTGACCACGAAGTGGTGGATCGCATGGCTGCTGCCGAAGTTGCAGCAGAACGCCTGCAGCGGCCATAGCCACCAAGGGTTGAGCACCTGGCATTGCTGCAGCACGTTCCCCGCCTCGATGTCGCCGTAGTAATGCATGTTCGAGCTGACGAAGTGCAGGCAGAAGGTGCGCAGCACGTTCGGACCGACCAGCACCACCACCGCGATATCGATGACGTTCATCACCGCCAGGCTGCTTGCCGACCAATCGAGCGGCGCGCCGAGCAGGCTGGCGATGCCATTGCTGGCGTGGAAGGCGAGAAACACATACCAGCTGCCCCAGTTCAGCAGGCCCAGCGGCGCATAGACCTTGGCGGTGCGGGTGATGATCGACCATTTGTGCTGACGAGTCTTGGCCCGCAGCAAGCGGATAAGCGACGACATCAGGTTGTCGCCAACCATCAGCAGACGGGCGAAACCCCAGGGCTCGCCGTTGGTGATGGCGCGTTCTTCCAGGTCGGTCTCGGTGCCGGAAACCTTGTGATGATTGAGGTGCAGGTGCCGCCGCACCCAGGGGTTGATGGTGCTGGGCCGCGCCAGCCACACCAGGGCCAGCATCAGGTTGTGCGGCACGCGCTGCTTGCGGAAATACATCGAGTGGATCAGGTCGTGCTCCAACTCGTGGGTCAGCGAGGCGAAGAAGGCGTTCAGCAGCAGGCAAGCCCACCAAGCCAGGTGCCCGCTGACATAGAGCGCGGCGCTACCGAGCATGCCGGCCAGGGCGAAGGCCAGGATGCCGGCACCGAGGGCGTCCTGATGCTGCAGAAGCGGGAAGCGCCGACGCAGTTCGACGCCATGCGCCATTACCACTTCACGAATATGCGCGGCACGCTGTTGCGCATTCTGCTTCGCGGGGCTTGCAGGAGAGTGGGACATGCTTACATCCTCTGATCAACATGTGGCCACTGTGCCGTGCCGCCGCGAGCACGGCCTGACCGCGAACGCCAACCTGTTGACCGGATGCGCCAATCTGCATGACTGCCGAACCCACGACCTTGGCCAGTTGGACCCGCGCTTTGCGCAAGCAACTCGACGCCCTGGGCCTCGACAGCGCGGCCCTGTGTCGCGAGGCGGGGCTCGATCCAGCGCTGATGGAGCATCCGAATGCGCGCTACCCGTTGTCAGCCACCACCCGCTTGTGGGCGTTGGCGGTCGCTGCCAGCGGCGATCCAGCGCTGGGTTTGCGGATTTCGCGCTTTGTCGGCCCGACCACCTTCCACGCCCTGGGTTACGCCCTGGTGGCCAGCACCAGCCTGCGCGAGGTGTTCGAGCGCATCGTGCGTTATCACCAGGTCGTCAGTGACGTCCTGACCATGGAGTTGCGGCTGGTTGGCGAGCGTTACGAGTTCTGCTTGCGCGTGCCTGCGGGCCGTCCGGCGCCGGCGGCCGAGGCAGTCGATGCCTTCGTCTCGATCTATGTGCGCACCTGCCGTAACCGGGTCGGCCGCGACTTCGCGCCGCTGGCGGTATACCTGCGGCGCCCCAAGCCGGCGGACCCGCAGCCGTGGCATGAAGTGTTCCGCGCTCCGGTGTTTTTTGGCGCCGAAGAGGATCTTCTACAGTTCGCCCGTGAGCCTTTCGACAGCCCACTCGAAGATGGCAACCCGGAACTCGCCGAGCACAACGAGACGGTACTCAAGCGTACCCTCGAACAGCTGCAACCGCCGACTTGGCAACGCCGTGTGCGTGCCTGCCTGGAAGCCCAACTGCCGAATGGCGAGCCTTCTGCCGAGCGCATCGCCCAGGCTCTGCACTTGAGTTTGCGCAGCCTGCAACGGCACCTGGCCGATGAAGGGTGCAGCTATGAAAGCCTGCTCGGCGAGACCCGCCAGAGCCTGGCCCTGCAGCACATGCGCGACCCGCATTGCTCGATCGGCGAGGTCGCCTATTTGCTCGGTTTTGCCGATAGCAGCAGTTTTAGCCGCGCCTTCAAGCGCTGGACCGGGCAGACCCCGAGCCAATACCGCGAAGGCCTGGCGCGCGGATGAAACCCTTCGATGTGTTGCTGGTCGGTGCCGGCCATGCGCACCTCGGCGTGCTCCGTCACTGGGCCAGTGGCGCGCGACCGGCGGGGAAGATTGGCCTGCTCAGCACTGGGCCAACGGCCTGGTATTCGGGGATGTTGCCGGGGCTGCTGGCAGGGCGTTATCGCGAACAAGACTGCCAGATCGAACTCACGCCCTTATGCCGCGCGGCCGGGGTCGAATTGTTGCTTGGCGAAGTGGCGGCGCTGGAAGCGCAACAGCGGCAGCTGAGCTTGACCGATGGCCGCCAACTGAGTGCGAGCTGGCTGGCGCTGAACGTCGGAGGCCAAGTGCTCGGCCCGCCACAGCGGGGCAGCGCGCTGCAACTGCTGGCGGTCAAACCCTTCGCCGGCTTTGTCGCCGGCTGGCAAGCCTGGCAGACCACACCCCAGCGGCTGGCGATCCTCGGTGGCGGCGCGGCCGGGGTCGAGCTGGCGTTGGCCCTGGCCGGGCAGGTACCGGGGCTGGCGCTGTTCAGCGCCGGGCCGCTACTCGCCGAGCATGCGCCGGGCCTGCGTCTGCGGGCTCTTGGCCAACTGCGCCTGCGCAAGGTCCAGGTGCGTGAGGATTGCCCGATCACTGCCATCGACGAGGATCGCTTGTTGAGTGGCAACGAGCCGGTTTGGCACGGTTCGCGGCTGCTGCTGGCCAGCGGTGTAACGGCCCTGCCGTGGCTGGCGCAGAGCGGTCTGGCCTGCGACCCGGCGGGCTTCGTGCAGATTGGCGCGAGTTTGCAGAGCCAGTCCCATCCGCAGGTATTCGCCGTCGGTGACTGCGCCAGCCTGGCCGGCGCGGACAAGAATGGGGTCTACGCGGTGCGCCAGGGCCCGGTGTTGGCGGCGAATCTGCTGGGCGCTTTGCGCGGTTTGCCGTTGCGCCATTACCGCCCGCAACGGCAGAGCCTGGCGCTGCTCGCGACCGGCGATGGCGGGGCGTTGCTGAGCTGGCGGGAATGGAGTGCGGGCGGGCACTTATGGGGCTGGTGGAAGGATCGGCTCGACCGCGGTTTTATTCGGCGCCATCGCTTGCCGGGTTAGGTCATTCGGTTTCGCTGTTGCCAGGGATCGCGAGGCGGCAGCCGTTCCCTGCGGCTTGCCGCATTCCCACATCCATGAGGGTCACAAGCTCGCTCCTACACGCCGGAGTCGCGCATTCAATGTTGCTGTGCGGCTTGGCGCAGGCGGGGCAGATCGAGGATTTCGATCTCGCCATAGGTCAGGCGGAGGATGCCCTGGGCTTCCAGTTCCTTGAGGATCTGGTTGGTCGTCTGTCGCGAGATCGCCAGCATCAGCGCCAGCTGCTCCTGGGCCAGATGGAGCACTCGCCGCGGGCCAGCCTCGCCGTAATTTTCCGCGATCGTCAGCAGGCGTCGGGCCAAGCGCGGTGCGGCGGGCAGCAGGCTGATCTCTTCCAGGGCGATAAAGGCCAGGCGCAACTTCTGGCTCATCAGTAGGGCGAAGTCGCGCCAGTGTTACGGTTCGCGTTCGAGCAGGTTGAGCAGCACCGTTTGCGGCACTTGCAAGAGGGTCGCCGGCCCGTCGGCAACGGCGTCATGGGTGCGCGGTTGACCATCGAACAGGGAGATCTCGCCAAACCAGTACGGTGGCTCGACCAGGGTCAGCAGCGCTTCTTTGCCACTCGCGCTGACCGCACCGATACGGATCGCGCCCTCCACCACCGCGTATACACCGCAGGGTTGGTCGCCGCGACTGAACAAGCGTTGCCCGGCCTCCAAGCGGCGCACCTGGGCGTTGCTCAGCAGCGCCTCCTGCAGGCTGGCGGGCAGGGCATTGAACCAATGGCCGCTGAGCAGGCGTTGGCGATAGTGCAGGGCATTATTCATGGTTTTTCCACGGGTTTGTCGGCTAGCTGACAGAGCTACAGGCTAGCTACGCGGCATTATCCGGCCAGCCCACCTTGAGGAATAGCAGGATGAAAACCTTGGTTGATCACCTAGCCCAATACGCGACCTATCATCGCGATCGGCGGAATATTTTCAGTCATTTCATCGGCGTGCCGCTGATCGTCTTCGCCGTCACCGCGCTGCTGTC
>JBOICE010000278.1:0-17268 GCA_050739815.1 Pseudomonas sp.
GGCGTGATTTATGGCGGTCAGTGCCGTGCTCGTCGCGATTCAGGCGATGGCGCATTTGCTGCTCCCGCTGCCCCTCGGCGCGCCAGGCCTGGGTATCGCCGTGATGCTGCTCGCGCTGGGGCTGACGATCGTCCTCTTGCAGTTCCAGCAGCACGTGATCCGGGTGACCGGCTCCACCGCGATTCGCGCCGATTCCCTGCATTACCGTTCGGACTTGCTGCTCAACGGCAGCATTCTGCTGGCGCTGGTGCTCGCCTACTTCGGCTGGGAACAGCTGGATGGCCTGTTCGGCCTGGGCATCGCCGTCTACATCCTGTGGAGCGCGGTGCGGATCGCCCGCGAGGCTATTGCGGTGCTGATGGATGAAGAGCTGCCAGTCGATGTCAGCTCGCACATGCTCGAACTCGCCTGCGGCGTGCCCGGCGTGCTCGGCGCGCACGATCTGCGCACGCGGATCTCCGGTACTCACTGGTTCGTGCAACTGCATCTGGAACTGCCGGGCGCGCTGACCCTGACGGTCGCCCACGACCTGTGCGAGCAGGTCGAGCAGGCCATCCGCGCCGAGTACCCGCGCGCCGAGGTGCTGGTTCACGCCGACCCGCAGGACGTGCTTACGCAGCGGGCCGAGGCCGCACCAGCACCGCGCCAGGCTTGACGCCCTAGCCGCCAAGCCAGCAGCGCCGGCCAAATCGCGGCTCAAACGCAGCAACCCGCGCATGACTCGCAGACAACAAAAAGGGAGGTCAAATGACCTCCCTTAGGGAATCTGTCCGTCGCTGGCAATTGTGTCGCCGCCTTTTTCGCCCGCCTGGTTGGGCGGTGCGGACCCGGTGGCCGTGGCGACCCGGTAGGATCGGCGGCTTCGGCGCGCCTGATTGGGCGGGCCGGATGGACTCTAATGTCCGGGTCATTCAACTGAGGTAAAGCTTAGGCCTATTGGCGCAGCAGCGGATTGCGAATATTGCTCGA
The DNA here is from genome assembly GCA_050739815.1 of Pseudomonas sp. Lineage (GTDB taxonomy): Bacteria > Pseudomonadota > Gammaproteobacteria > Pseudomonadales > Pseudomonadaceae > Aquipseudomonas. The sequence continues at coordinate 970 of JBOICE010000278.1, forward strand.
CACACACAGGCTTGCGCAATCTTTCACCAGCAAAGCACTATATGCCGCAATCAACAGCAGAAGATAAGACGCCATGAACAAACTTGATCGTTACGACCTCAACATTCTGGCTGAACTGCAACGCGACGCACGCATCTCCAACCAGGAGCTTGCCGAGCGCATCGGCCTCTCGCCTTCGCCCTGCTCGCGACGGGTCAAGCAACTGGAAGATGACGGCTACATCCTCCGCCAAGTGGCGCTGCTGGATCGCAAGAAGCTCGGCCTGACACTCACCGCCTACGTGCATATCGGCATGGATCGGCACACCCCGGAGCGTTTCGAGCATTTCGAGTCGGTGATCAACCAGTGCCCGGAAGTGCTCGAATGCAGCCTGGTGACTGGGATGGATGCGGACTACCAGCTCAAGGTGGTGGTGCCGGATATGGATCACTACCAGAAGTTCCTGCTCGGCCAGCTGACCCGCATCGAGGGGGTCTCCAGCGTGCGTTCGAGCTTTGTGCTCAACCAGGTGATCTCCAGCACCCAGCTGCCACTGCAGCACTTGCGCAACTAGCGCAACCCTGCTCGATCAGGCCGACGAAGCCCCGGCAACGACGGGGCGGCATCGCGTATAATCGCCGCCGCTTTGCTATGCCCCCGCGTGGCCCCGCCATAAGAGCCGATGCTCATACAACAACAGTCAGGCACCTCGAACAGCGAGGTCTTGAGCGCCCGCACCGCCGTTGCCAGCCAGTCGCTGGCGTTGTCTATGCGTATTGTTGGAGGTCGCGATGGAACCGGAACTGTTTGAAGAGTGGATGATGATCATCCTGGTTGGCGGCCTGGTGGCCTTTATGGCCTTCATCGTCTGGGACCTGGCGAAGAAGTCCAAAGCCGGCCGCTATGGCAGCATGATTTTGTTTCTGGCCCTGGGCCTCGGGGTGCTCGGCTTTGTGATCAAGACCCTGGTGATCGGCGGCCTCGAGGGCTTCTGAGCTTCTGAGAATCTGGCTGGGCGTTCGACCCAGCCAACGCGCTGTGTCAGTCCAGCCGCGCCGGCACCGCTTTCCACTCGCCCAAGCCCAGGCCGTCCAAACTCCAGGGGCCGATACGCACCCGCACCAGACGCAAGGTCGGCAGACCGACCGCAGCAGTCATGCGCCGTACCTGGCGGTTGCGCCCTTCTCGAATCACCAGCTCCAGCCAGGCGGTCGGCACGCTTTTGCGAAAGCGCACCGGCGGATCGCGCGCCCATAGCAGCGGCTCTGCCAACTGCCGGGCTTCGGCAGGCAAGGTCGGGCCGTCGTTCAGCTCGACGCCGTCACGCAGACGCTGTAGCTGCTCGTCTGTCGGCTCGCCTTCCACCTGTACCCAGTAGGTCTTGGCCAGCTTGTGCTTGGGGTCGGCGATACGCGCCTGCAACTGGCCGTCGTTGGTCAGCAACAACAGGCCTTCGCTGTCGCGGTCCAAGCGCCCGGCCGGGTAGATGCCCGGCAGCGGGAGGTAATCCTTCAGCGTGGCACGACCTTCGTCGTCACTGAACTGGGTCAGTACATCGAAGGGCTTATTGAACAGGATCAGCTGCGGCTCAGCCGGCGGCGCCTTGGCCACCCGGCGTGGAGTGGCGGGCTTGCCCTGGGGTTTCGCGGCAGGTTGACGCGGAGCGGAACGCGGTGGACGGGCCATGGTTACAAAAGGTGTCGGGGCACAGGCAAAAGTAAGCGGCCATGCTAGGTTGATCGGCATCCTCACGGCAAGAGTAAAGCCGCTATGCCCCGCACCCTGCGCCCGACCTGGCTGCTCAGCGTGCTCACGCTGCTCGGCCGCAACGGCACACCCTACCGAGGCCCGGCGTCCGACCATTTCGACGGCAAACGCTTTCACAATATCGAACCCACGCCGCATAAAAGCTTCGCCAGCTTGATGAAGTGGCAGCTCAATCGGCCCAGCTCCGACTGGATCGACCAACCAGGACCTGCCGCGCCGCCCACCGTGCAGGAACGGGTGAATGGCGCGCAGTTGCACGTCACCTATATCAACCACGCCACCTTACTGATCCAACAGCATGGGCTGAACATCCTGACCGACCCGGTCTGGTCCAAGCGCGTCAGCCCGTTCAGTTTTATCGGGCCCAAACGCCACCATCCGCCAGGGCTGAGCCTGGATCAGTTGCCACCGATCGACCTGATTCTGGTCAGCCACAACCATTACGACCACCTGGACCTGGAAAGCCTGCGCCAGCTGGCCAAACGCTTCCCCGGCGCCAAAGTGGTGAGTGGTCTGGGCAATGGCGAACTGATCCGCGAAACCGGTTTCACCGAGGTGGTCGAAATGGACTGGTGGCAGCCGCTGACCCTTAACCCCGAGCTGACCCTGCATGCAGTGCCGGTGCAACACTGGTCGGCGCGCACGCGCAGCGATACCAACCACACGCTGTGGCTGGGCTTTGTCCTGCAATCGGCGGACGGGCCGCTGTTGTTCCCCGGTGATACCGGCCTCGGCCCGGAATTCAAGCTGATCCGCGAACGCTTCGGCCCGCTGCGTTTCGCCGCGTTGCCGATTGGCGCCTACGCGCCGCGCTGGTTCATGCGCGAGCACCACATGAACCCGGATGACGCGGTGCAGGCCCACCGACAGTTGGGTGCACAGCACAGCATGGGCATCCACTTCGGCACCTTCCGTTTGACCGACGAGGGCCAGTTCGCCCCGCCGGCCGAGCTGGCCAAGGCCCTCGCACATTGGCAGGTGGCACCGAGCAGCTTTCGCGTGCCAAAGCCTGGCGAGCACTGGCAAGTGCCGCCGCTACAGCCGCAACCTTCGGTTCTGTAGGAGCGGGCCAGGCCCGCGAACGAGCACGCCACGCACTCCCTCCCGACTCTCGCGACCCTGTGCCGCGCCTACGCAACGCGCCGGCGCCCGCCGAACCGCTTAGCGGAACGGCGGCTCGTCGAAGCTGCGCAACTTGCGTGAGTGCAGCGAGTTGAGCTGGTTGCGCAGCAGGTCCAGGGCGGCGATGCCGATGTGCAAGTGTTGGGTCACCGCCCGCTCGTAGAACGCCCCGGCCGCACCGGGCAGCTTGATTTCGCTGTGCAGTGGCTTGTCCGAAACACACAGCAAGGTCCCGTAAGGCACTCGCAAGCGATACCCCTGGGCGGCGACGGTACCGCTTTCCATGTCCACCGCGATGGCCCGCGCCAAGTTGATCTGCGGGCGTTCCTGCGCCCAGCGCAGCTCCCAGTTACGGTCATCGTAGGTCAGCACGGTGCCGGTGCGCAGACGCCGTTTAAGCGCCTCTCCACGCTCACCGGTGATGTTCGCCGCGGCCTCCTGCAAGGCCATCTGCACCTCGGCCAGGGCCGGAATCGGGATGTTCGGCGGCACTACCCGATCGAGGATGCCATCGCGGCGCATATAGGCGTGGGCCAACACATAGTCGCCAATGGTCTGCGACTGCCGCAGGCCACCGCAGTGACCGATCATCAGCCAGCAGTGCGGGCGCAGCACGGCCAGATGATCGGTGATGTTCTTCGCGTTGGACGGGCCGACCCCGATATTGATCAGGGTCACGCCATGCCCGTCGCTGGCGATCAGGTGGTAAGCCGGCATCTGATAGCGGTGCCAGACCATGCCATCGATGATCGCCTGCGCCGCGTCGTCATCCATGCCGCGCTCGATAACCACATTGCCGGGCAGCACCATGCGCACCAAGCGTGGATCTTCATTCAGCTGGGCCAGGCCGTGGCGGATGAACTGGTCGACGTAGCGGTGGTAGTTGGTCAGCAAAATCCACGGCTGCACATGCCGCCAGTCGCTGCCGGTGTAATGCACCAGCCGGCGCAGGGAGAAGTCCACCCGCGCCGCATCGAACAGCGCAAGGGGCAAGGGGTCGATGTTCTCCCAGTCGTACAGCCCGTCGGCGACACTGTCGGTAGCCGCCGACAGGTCGGTGCTGGGGAACACCCGCGCCAACTCCGCCGCCGTCACCCCGGAGCCGGCCAGCTCATCACCCTGCTCCACCACATAGGGATAGGGGATGTTCTGCTGGCTGACGCCGACCTCGACCTGCACGGTGAAATCGCTCATCAGCGGACGCAACTGCTCCAGCAAATAATTCCGAAACGCCGCCGGATGGGTCACGGTCACGCTATAGGTGCCCGGCACCTGCACCTTGGCGTAGGCACGCACGGTGGTCGGCACCTCGCCCTGACACAGGTAGGTCAGGCGCAGCTCCGGATAACGGAACAGGCGGTGCTGGCTGGCGTCCGGTTTGATGCGTTCTTTCAGGTAGTTTTTGAGGGCCTGACTCAGCCCGTTGGTGGCGCGCTCATGCAGAGCGGCGAGCCGGTCTACCGCCTCTTCGGCGGTATGGGCGACAACAAAGGCTTCGGTGTTGCTGGTCACGGTGGGCATTCCTGTCTGATCACGCAGATTTCTATCTTGCCTGCATCATCGAGAAAAGACATGACCGTACGCCTGCTTATCGGCCAGGCTCCGTTCTACGGCGGATAATTCACCGCGTCATCCGCGACCAATCGCGGCATCTGTAGGCTGGGTAGCGCCGTTTTTTGGCGAAACCCAGCCGACGGTCACCGAGGGCCTTACAGCAGATGAGGAGTCGCCCGCGCCACCAGTGCCTCGGCGTCCACTCCGCGCGGCAAGGTGCCATACACTCGCCCGCCCGCTCCCAGGCGACTGGCGATGAAGGCATCGGCAACCACTGCATTACCGGCCTCCAGCAGCAACTTGGCCTGCAGGGCAACGGCCACGTCCTCGGTCAACTGCCGCGCGCGGTACTGGATATCGTGGGTGTCGCGAAAGGCCGCCTGCAACTGGCCGATATGCGCCTGCAATCGAGCGTCCCCATGCCCATCGCCCAACTCGGCAAACAGCGCATCGAGCACGCCGGGTTCCTTCGACAAGGCCCGCAGCACGTCCAGACACTGGACGTTGCCCGAACCTTCCCAGGTTGAGTTGACCGGCGCCTCGCGGTACAGCCTTGGCAGGATGCTGTCCTCGACGTAGCCAGCGCCGCCCATGCACTCCGCCGCTTCGTTGATCATTGCCGGGGCGCGTTTGCAGATCCAATATTTGCCGACCGCGGTAACCAGACGGGCGAACTTGTCTTCCTGCTCGTCGTGAGCGTTATCCAGGGCACGCCCCATGCGCATCGTCAGGGCCAGCGCAGCCTCGCTTTCCAGGGCCAGATCGGCCAGCACGTTCTGCATCAACGGCTGTTCATTGAGCACCCGGCCGCCGACCTTGCGGTAGGCGCAGTGGTGCGCGGCCTGGGTCAGCGCCTGACGCATCAAGGCGCTGGAGCCCACCATGCAGTCGAAGCGGGTCAAGACCACCATTTCGATGATGGTCGGCACACCGCGACCCTCCTCGCCGATCATCCAGGCCAGCGCACCGCGATATTCGACCTCGCTGGAGGCATTCGACCAGTTGCCCAGCTTGTTTTTCAGGCGCTGGATATAGAACTCGTTGCGGGTGCCATCCGGCCGATGCCGCGGCAACAGGAAGCAGCTCAGGCCTTTGTCGGTCTGCGCCAGGGTCAGAAAGGCATCGCACATCGGCGCCGAACAGAACCACTTATGCCCGACCAGTTCATAGGCCTGGCCCGGCCCCGGAATACCAACCGGATGAGCGCGCGTGGTATTGGCGCGCACATCGGTGCCGCCCTGCTTCTCGGTCATCGCCATGCCGATGGTGGCCCCGGTTTTCTGGCTGAGCGGTAAATTGCGTGGATCGTATTGGGTCGAGAGGATCTTCGGCAGCCAGATTTCGGCGATATTCGGCTGCAGCTTGAGTGCCGGCACGCTCGCATAGGTCATGGTCAGCGGGCAGCCGCTGCCGGCCTCCGCCTGGCTGTGCATATAGCTCATGGCCGCACGGGCGACTTGCGCGCCAGCCCGCGGATCGGTCCAAGGCAGCGACGGCAGACCGTGCTCGATGGCCGTCTGCATCAGCTCGTGGTAGGCGGGGTGAAACTCCACCAGGTCGATGCGGTGGCCGTAGCGATCATGGCTTTTGAACACCGGCTTGTTCTCGTTGGCGAGAAAGCCAGCGGCCATCAGCGGCCCGCCCGCCAAGGCGCCATAGGCGTCGATCCGCGCTTCCGCCCAGCCTCCGTTGAAACGTCGCGTCCACTCCTGCAACGGCAGATCGAGGCGGTAGAGGTTGACGCCCTCCAGCGCTGGCGGTTGGTTGGTCACTTCATGTGTTTCGGCAAACTGATGCAGACTCATGACGAAGATTCCTCGGCGCCCACGGCGCGCAGACAGAAGGTGACTAAGGCCTGGCTAACCGTCGCCAGGTCCAGCTTTGGCTGACCGACCTCACGGGCCGCGTGAGCCGGCGGCGAGAGAGGGCCAACTAGCGATTCGGCAATTGCGCCGACCAGACAGGCCGCGCTCAGGGCGATGGGTTGCACAGGGAACGCGCCCACCCGGACACCCTCCTCCAGCAGTTCGATGAACAGTTCGGCATAGGCCTCGCGGTACAACAGACGTTGCTCATCGACCTCGGGGTCGACCGGTTCGGCGATCAACGCAAAGGCCAGACGACGACTGTGCCAGGCGCGCGCAGCAAACTGTTCGAGCCCCGCCGCGAGTCGTGCAGTCACGGCGCCCGGCGCCCGCAACGTCAGCGCCAAAGCCTCCACCTCACGTTGGCTTGCACGAGCAAAGACCTCCGCAGCCAGCTCGCCTTTGCCACGGAAGTGCCGGTACAGGCTACCGGTAGCAATGCCGACATCCTCGGCCAACGCCTGCATGGTCAATGCGCTGAAGCCACCCGCTGCCACTCGCGCCAAGGCGCAGTCGAGAATGCGCTCGCGCAACTCGAGGTCTCGGTCTTGGCGGGCGACGGTAAGGCGATAGACCATAGTCTGAATCCAGATTCATTTACGAACCCAGTGAATCACGATTCAGAGCTTGGCTAAAGTGGGATATCGGTCAAAAAAGCCGCGAAAAAGTCAGCCGCTACAGGTAAACACCCGCGAACCCGGCCACGAGGCAGCAAAACGCTGTCGCACGCACCACAGAGTGTGTTTCGAAACTAAGCGCGCTGAGGGCTAATCTCCGCCTGACAGAGCAGCCAGTCGTGTAGCAGCGCTTGCAGCGCCTCGAACTTCACGGGTTTGGCCAGGTAATCGCTCATCCCGGCAGCCAGGCAGCGCTCGCGGTCACCACTATGGCTATGCGCAGTGATTGCCAACACCGGCAGCTCCCTACAGCCCGGCAACCCACGCAGCGCACGGCAGGTAGCAAAACCGTCCATCACTGGCATCTGGCAATCCATCAGCACCGCATCCACTGGTTCGCGGCGCAGCAGATCGAGGGCTTCGGCGCCATTGTCCGCGCAGCGCACCCGGTAGCCGAGTTTCAGCAGCATGCCGCGCATCACTAACTGGTTGATGCTGTTGTCCTCGACCACCAATACCGTGCACTGCTCGGGGTGGCGCACAGCATGGCTCATGGTACGGCGCGGCAACACCGAGCGCGGACTCGGTGCCGAGAGGAACAGCGGCACTCGCAGTTGAAAGCAACTGCCTTGGCCCAGCTGCGACTGGTGGCTCAAGGTGCCGTCGAGCAGACCGACCAACTGCCGACAGATCGCCAAGCCGACACCCAAGCCACCGTATTCGCGGGTCATCGAGCCATCCAACTGGTGGAATCGCTGATACAGCGAGCCATCCAGCGGGGTGCTGAAACCGATGCCACTGTCGATCACCTCGACATTGAGCGTCAGGCCATCCTTGACCGCATCGACACAGTTGACGCGCAGGGTGATGGCGCCGCTCGGGGTGAACTTGATGGCGTTATCCAGCAGGTAACCGAGGCTCTGCGCCAGTTTGCCGGCGTCGCCTTCCAGGGTGTCGGGCAGGCTTTCGGCCAGATCCAGGCTAAACCGCAGCCCCTTGTCTTCGGCGCGCGGGGCGAATTGCGCGCGCAAGCCGTCGAACAGCCCACGCAGGCTGAACGGCTCACGCCAGGGGTAGAGTTTGCCGGCTTGCAGTTCGGTGAGGGCGAGGATGTCGTTGACCATGCGCATCATGTCGCGCGAGGAGGTCGTGGCCGTCTTCTGGTATTGCTCCAGCTCGACATCCATTGGCACTGTCTGCATCAACTCCAGCGAGCCGATCACCCCATTCATCGGGGTGCGTAGCTCATGGGTGACGGTGGCGAGAAACTCATCCTTCAGGCGGTTGTTGTTGGCCAACTCCTGGTTCAGCGCCTCCAACTTGCGGCCGGACTCATAGAGAATCCGTGTGCGCTCTTCCTTCATTGAATTGATGCGATCCGCCAGAGCCAGCGACAGCAACCCGACCTCGATCGCTGAGCCTATCTGGCTGGCATACATGGTCAAGAACACGTTGGGCAAATAGCCCAGTACCATCAAAGTATTAATGATGCCGCCGAGCAGAAAGGCGCTCCAGGCGATGATGAAATAACGCGCCACCCGCATGCCACGACGCAACGCCAGAAAGCCCGCGGCGAACACCACAATGGTAAACAACAGCGCCACATAGGTCGCCAGACGCAGGGAAACGCCATAACTGGCGGTGAGCGCCAGCAGCATGGTCAGCGCACCCAGCGCCATCATCCCCAGCAGACTGCGATCGACCCACGGGCTGTGCTCCGCGGTATGCAGAAAGCTGCGGGCGAACTGGCAGCCGAACAAGGCCGCAGAACCAATCAGGAAAGGCGTGGAGACATTCGCCCACCACGGGCTGTTCGGCCAGAAATACTCGATACCGGCCCCGTTTACCGAGACCTGGTAAAGGCCAAACGAGGCGATATAGAAGATGTAATAGAGGTAGCTGGTGTCACGCACGCTCACATAGATGAAGAGGTTGTAAATCATCATCACCAGCAGTACGCCGTAGATGATACCCAGCACATAGATACGCCCTGGCTGCTCCTCCAGATAGGCGGTCGGTGACCAAAGCGTCAACGGCGCCTGGATCGAGCCCTGGCTCTGCAGGCGCAAGTAGACACTCTGCGGCTGATTGGGCTGCAGGCTGAGCTCGAACAGGTAGTTGTTCTGCTTGATCTGCCGGCTGGCGAAGGGCAACGCATCACCGGTACGCTGGGCCAGTTGGAAGCCCCCGCGACCATCCTCCAGGTAGAGCTCCAGATGATCGAGCGGCGGGTAGGCCAACTCCAGCAGCCACGGCTGTTGGCCGACCGAGGTCTGCGGGCGATAGAGCAAATTCAGGCGCAGCCAGAACACCGAGCGCGAATACCCGGCATTGAGCACCGGCTTATCATTGCGGCGGAAGCTGGCCTGCAGAGCCGGCGAGGTAATTTCGTCGATGCTGGCGTCGCCGCGCACGTCCTCGAACACCTCCATTGACTGGCCCAGCACCAAGCTACGGGTGTGCTCGTCGAACTCGACAGCTCCAACCACAGCCGAACACAGATAGAGGAGTAAAAATAGGCCGTAGCGCATGCTGCCCCGCAAAGGCTGTGTCGGGTCACGCCAGGGAGCCTCACCCCCTGAATGACGCCACCGTGCAGAGCCTGACTGTTCGAATTGAGCTCACTCTAGCATAGCCGCGCGGCTGGAAAAGCCGCTCACCATCCAGCATTTGAGCCCGCTATCTGGCGCCCTCACAGATACTGGCTTTGTGCCCAGCCAGAGGCATAATTATCCTTTTGATGCGGCTGTGCCGAGCGCCACCTGGAAGGCGTCGCAACCTGCACCGACTCATCGATGACGTGGCCAATCCAGGCCCAAAAAGGTGATTAGTGATAAGCTCGCGCACCATGAATATCTACAGTTCCCGTCCCGTTGTGCTCTGCCTCTCCGGCCATGACCCCAGTGGAGGCGCCGGCTTGCAGGCCGATATCGAAGCCTTGCTGGCTCAGGGCTGCCACGCCGCACCGGCAGTCACCGCATTGACCGTACAAGACACGGTGAATGTCCGCGACTTTCGCGTGCTCGACCGCGCCTGGGTGCTCGCCCAAGCCAATGCCGTGATTGCTGACATGCCGGTAGCGGCAGTCAAGCTGGGCATGCTGGGCTCCATCGAGATGGTCGAGACCGTGCTGGAAATCATGCAAGCACTGCCCGGTGTACCGCTGGTCTGCGATCCAGTGCTGCGTGCCGGCGGCGGCGGCGCCCTGGGTAAAGATGAAGTCGGCTATGCCATGCGCGAGCGCCTGCTGCCACGGGCGACCATCGCCACTCCGAACCTGCCGGAGGCACGGATTCTCGCCGAACTACCAGACGGCACGGCGGATCAGTGCGCGGAAAAACTCCTCCCCTATTGCCAGCACCTGTTGATCACCGGCGGTCATGGCGATGAGCAGGAAGTGCATAACCGCCTGTACTCACGGGACGGTAGCCAGCAAACCTTCACCTGCCAGCGCCTGCCTGGCAGCTATCACGGCTCCGGTTGCACCCTGGCCAGCACCCTGGCCGGTCGCCTGGCGCTAGGGGAAACCCTGGTCAGCGCCGTGCAATCGGCGCTGGCCTATACCTGGCGGACCCTGCGCGATGCCGAGCGACTGGGCCATGGCCAGTTCGTTCCACGTCGACTGCCGTTGGATTTTTCTTCATGAGCGCAAAACCGCTGACACTGCGTGGCCTGTACGCCATTACCGACAGCCAGCTGCTGGCCGATGGCAAACTACTGCCGTATGTCGAAGCCGCGCTGGACGGTGGTGCACGCCTGCTGCAGTACCGCGACAAGTCCACTGATCAGGCGCGCCGCCTGCGTGAAGCAGAGGCCTTGCGTGGCCTCTGCGAACGCTACGGCGCCAGCCTGCTGATCAACGATGATGCCGAGCTGGCCGCGCGCCTGGGCGTTGGCGTCCACCTCGGCCAGGGCGACGGCTCACTCGCGGCCGCCCGCGCCCTGCTCGGACGCCAAGCGATCATCGGCGCCACCTGCCATGCCCAGTTGGAGCTGGCCGCACAAGCCGCCCGCGAAGGCGCCAGCTATGTGGCCTTCGGGCGCTTCTTTAACTCAAACACCAAACCCGGCGCGCCCGCCGCCACCCTCGAACTGCTCCAACAGGCCCGTAGCCGACTGAGCCTGCCGATTGTCGCTATCGGTGGCGTCAGCCTGGAAACCGCGCCGCAGCTGATTGCCCACGGCGCTAGCCTGCTGGCGGTAGTCCACGCCCTGTTCGGCGCCGAGAGCGCCCCGGAAGTCGCCCGCCGCGCCCGCGCCTTCAGCGCTTTATTCGAATCCTGAGGGTGGCTGCAAAGCGGCCACCCAAGATCGCGCCGCTTTGCTCCCACTCCTGACTGTCTAGATTGAGGAGTTCAGCATGTCCCGTTCCGAAACCCTGTTCGCCAACGCGCAAAAGCACATTCCCGGCGGCGTCAACTCGCCAGTACGCGCCTTCAAGAGCGTGGGCGGCACCCCGCTATTCTTCAAACACGCGGTCGGCGCCTATGTGACGGACGAAGACGATAAGCAGTATGTCGACTATGTCGGCTCCTGGGGCCCGATGATTCTCGGTCACAGCCACCCGGACGTACTTGACGCGGTGCGCCGGCAGTTGGAGCACGGTCTCTCCTACGGCGCGCCGACTGCGCTGGAAGTCGACATGGCGGATCTGGTCTGCTCGATCGTGCCATCGATGGAGATGGTGCGCATGGTCAGCTCCGGCACCGAGGCGACCATGAGCGCCATTCGTCTGGCCCGCGGTTTTACCGGGCGCGACAGCATCATCAAGTTCGAAGGCTGCTACCACGGGCATTCCGATAGCCTGCTGGTCAAGGCCGGCTCCGGCGCCCTGACCCTCGGCGTGCCAAGCTCGCCCGGCGTACCGGCGGCCTTCGCCAAGCACACCCTGACCCTGCCGTTTAACGACCTCGGCGCCGTCGAAAAACTGCTCGCCGAGGTCGGCAACGAAGTAGCCTGCATCATCGTCGAACCGGTGGCCGGCAACATGAACTGCGTGCCGCCGGCGCCAGGCTTCCTGGAAGGCCTGCGCGAGCAGTGCGATAAACACGGCGTAGTGCTGATTTTCGACGAGGTAATGACTGGCTTCCGCGTCGCCCTCGGCGGCGCCCAGGCGCACTTCGGGGTAACGCCGGATCTCTCTACTTTCGGCAAGATCATCGGCGGCGGCATGCCGGTCGGCTGCTTCGGCGGCAAACGCGAAATCATGTCGCACATTGCCCCGCTAGGCCCGGTCTACCAGGCCGGCACGCTGTCCGGCAACCCATTGGCCATGGCGGCCGGCCTGACCACCCTGAAGCTGATCAGCCGCCCAGGCTTCCATGCCGAATTGACCGACTACACCGCACGCATGCTGCAAGGCTTGCAAGAGCGTGCCGATGCCGCAGGCATCCCTTTCGTCACCACCCAGGCCGGAGGCATGTTCGGCCTGTATTTCAGCGCTGCCGACAATATCGTCACCTTCGACGATGTGATGACCAGCGATGCCGAACGCTTCAAGCGTTTCTTCCACCTTATGCTGGAGGGCGGCGTGTATCTGGCTCCCAGTGCGTTCGAGGCCGGCTTTACCTCCATCGCGCATGGCGACCAGGAACTGCAAATCACTCTGGACGCTGCCGAGCGCGCCTTCGCGGCCTTGCGCTGATGCAGTACAGCACTGCGCTCTCCGATGGCATCCTGGCGCTGGCCTGCTTGGCTGGCGCCTTGTGGATTTACCACGTTCGAGCGCCCTTTCGCGAAACCGAGCGCGCTACCTGGTTCTGCGCGCTGGCCGGTCTTGCCTTGCCAGCCGCTGCAGCACTGTGCGGCGTCCTGCACTACGGCCTCGACGCGAGCTGGCAAGGGCTCCATGCCAAGCTGAGCCAGGCCAGCAGCCTGCTCGGCCTGCCATTGCTCGGTATCACTGCCTTGGTCCTGGCGCGTGGCTGGGCATGGCCGCGGATAATCTGGTGCTGGGTCGTGATCGGCCTGAGCCTGCTGTTCGAGGCGGCCCAACGCCTAGGCCTGCTCGACGACTATCGCCTGCTGCTCAACCTCGCCACCTTGCTGCTGATCCTCTGCGCCGGCGGCCTGCAACTGCCGCAACGCCCTACGCCGCTACTGGCCGCAATGGCAGCGGTAGGTTTGCTGCTGCTTGCCGGCCTGGTCGTAGGCACCGAGGGCTTTATCGGCCCATTACGCCGCGTCGACCTGTTCCACGCCCTGCTGAGCCTGGCTTATCCACTGCTGGCTTGGCTGTTACTGGCCATGCCCGGCGGCGCACCCTCCCTCGCGCAGATAGAAAAGCCAGAAAAGCCCGTAAAGACTCTGTAAGGATGGCTCCGCTTATTTCATAATGTGTTGGCCGACGCGTTCCGTCGGCCGAGCACTTTGCTCGTACTGCTTTTTGAGGCGCGTCGATTTCCATGAACCGCACCGGCCGCACCCTCACCCTGGGCTGCCTGTTGCTCCTTCTCCCGTTGCTCGCATCCGCTGGCGGCAACTCCTTGCTGATCCCGGCTACCGGCCGCTGCTCGCTCAATACCCTGCCCGAAGACCTACCGGAAGCCCTGGCCGCCTGCCAACAGGCCGCCCAAACCGGCGACCCCGAGGCGGAGTTCGAGCTCGGCGAGTTCTATTACGACGGCAAGCGCGCCCCGCGCGATCTAGCACAAGCCCTGAATTGGTTCGAGCAAGCCTCGCTACAAGGCCATGCGCAGGCACAATACCGTTTGGGGGTGATGTTCTTCCGCGGCGAAGGCGTACCGGCCAACAACGTTCAGGCCTATATCGTACTGAAGATGGCCGCGGTGAATGGCGCCGAGGATGCGCTGGATACTGCCGATCAGGTCGCTGCACAGATGCCGCGCGATCAACTGGAGATCGCGACCCAGGTGCTTGGGCAGATCTTCCGTAACTACCTGCTGGAGCTGCAGACCGCCGATGGCGGCTCACCGTTCGCGCCGTTACCGTAATCCGTACGCCGTAGGCTGAGGAGAGTGCAGCGACAAAACGGCAGGAAGCCGTTTTGCACAGCTTTAGCTGCCCGCAGGGTGAGGTGCATGGATGCACCTCATGAAACCCGGCGCCTTTGCTGACGGCACACATAAGACCAGCCAATCGCAATGTTGGGCTTCGCTCAGCTCAGCCCAACCTACAGGGTGCTTGTGATCGCTGCTTATTTATCCGGCATCGGCATCGGGAACGGCATGATATTGCTCACGCCGCGCGCCTCGCTGATTTTCGGCGTACCCAAGCGTTCGACTTCGTCGATCCGCACGATCGCGTGCATGGGCACGAAACTGCGCACCACACCCTCGAACTGCGCCTTGAGCTTCTCTTCGCTGGGATCGACCACCACCTGCGTGCGCTCGCCAAAGACGAACTCCTCCACCTCCAGGAAGCCCCACAGATCACTTTGATAGATCTGCTTGGCGTACATCTCGTACACCTGGCCTTGGTTGAGGAAGATCACCTTGTAGATAGGTTCACGCTTGCTCATGGATGGCAGATAACCACGGGAGGAATTAAGGGGGCGAAATCATAGCATAGCCTCCGGGCAGGCAATGCTAGGAAGCCTGTGACTCGACCACTATAATGCGCGGTTCTTCGAACCACCCGACGACCTCGAATGACCAAGAAGCTTTATATCGAAACCCACGGCTGCCAAATGAACGAGTATGACAGCTCGCGCATGGTCGACCTGCTGGGCGAACATCAAGCCCTGGAAGTCACTGCTCGCGCAGAAGACGCCGATGTCATCCTGCTCAACACCTGCTCCATCCGCGAGCGCGCCCAGGATCGGGTCTACTCGCAACTCGGCCGCTGGCGCGAACTGAAACTGGCCAAGCCGGACATGGTGATCGCTGTCGGCGGCTGCGTGGCCAGCCAGGAAGGTGCTGCGATTCGTGATCGCGCGCCCTATGTCGACGTGGTATTCGGCCCGCAAACCCTGCACCGTTTGCCGGAAATGATCGATGCAGTACGCAGCACCCGCCTGCCGCAGGTGGATGTGTCGTTCCCGGAAATCGAGAAATTCGACCGCCTGCCCGAGCCGCGCATCGACGGCCCCAGCGCTTTCGTTTCGATCATGGAGGGCTGCAGCAAGTACTGCACCTTCTGCGTAGTGCCCTATACCCGCGGCGAAGAAGTCAGCCGACCGTTCGACGATGTGCTGGCCGAGGTCATTCACCTGGCGGAGAACGGTGTGCGCGAAGTCACCCTGCTCGGGCAGAACGTCAACGGTTTCCGCGGGGCTACCCATGACGGCCGCACTGCCGACCTGGCGGAGCTGATCCGGGTGATCGCGGCGATCGACGGGATAGACCGCATCCGCTACACCACCTCGCACCCACTGGAGTTCTCCGACAGCCTGATTCAGGCTCACGCGGAAGTTCCAGAGCTGGTCAAGCACTTGCATTTGCCGGTACAGGCAGGCTCCGACCGCATCCTCGCGGCGATGAAGCGCAACCACACGACCCTCGAGTACAAATCGAAGATCCGCAAACTCAAGGCCGCTTGCCCAGGCATCAGTATTACTTCGGACTTCATCGTCGGTTTCCCTGGCGAGACCGAAAAAGACTTCGAACAGACCCTGCAGCTGATCGCCGACGTCGGCTTCGACTTCTCTTACTCCTTCGTCTACAGCGCGCGCCCTGGCACGCCGGCGGCAGACCTGCCGAACGAGATTCCCGCCGAAGTCAATCGCGAGCGCCTGGCGCGCCTGCAGCACCGACTAAACCAACAGGGTTATGAAATCAGCCGACAAATGGTCGGCAGCATTCAGCGCATCCTGGTCAGCGACTACTCGAAGAAAGACCCTGGCATGCTCACCGGCCGCACCGAAAATAATCGGATCGTCAACTTCCGCTGCGACAATCCACGCCTGATCGGCCAGTTCGCCGACGTGCATATCGATGAAGCGATGCCCCACTCATTGCGGGGCAGCTTGCTGGCAGAGCACGCCGCCAAACCGGACCAACACTAAAGCCGCAGACGCCCGAGCTTTCACCCTTGGGCGCGCGGGGTTATCCTTCAATTCATCACCCCCTGCCGACTGGCGGCTAACACACGACCTTGAACGCACCCATAGAACCGCATCGCTTCATCCTCGAACCCTTTGAGGCACGCCGCTTCGCCAATCTCTGCGGGCAATTCGACGAGCACTTGCGCCTGATCGAGCAACGCCTGGCCATCGAAATCCGCAACCGCGGCAATCAATTCGAGCTGATTGGCCCTGCCGAACACACCAATTCCGCCGAGCACCTGCTGCGCCGACTGTACCGTGAAACCAACGCTACCCAGCTATCGCCGGATCTGGTGCACCTGTTTCTGCAGGAGTCGGGCATCGAAGAGCTGAACAATCCGCGAGCAGAGGCGAGCGTCACCCTGCGCACCCGCAAGGGCACGATTCGGCC
>JBOICE010000279.1:0-5921 GCA_050739815.1 Pseudomonas sp.
TCATCATGCTGGACGAACTCAGCCTGGACGAGATGCGCGCAGCCGTAAAACTCACGAGTGGCAGAGCCAAGCTGGAAGCTTCAGGCGGGATCAACGAAACCACCCTGCGGACTATTGCCGAGACTGGCGTGGACTACATTTCGATTGGAGCGCTGACCAAGGATGTGAAGGCTGTGGATTTGTCAATGCGGCTGAGTCTTTGAGCAGGAACTTGCAAGCCACCGTGTCGACACACGAAGAACGGACTATCTGCCGCTCAGCGGCCTAGCCCACCATCCTGCAGACTAATGCTCAGGGCAAAGGCACGCATTCATGTCCGAGCAACTTGATCCATGCAGACAGACTCAAGTTTCTGGAGACCCTACTCGGACCTCCAGCCAGCCGATCCAACATACCTTGTCCGCCACTCAGCCATCATCGGTTAGCCTTTGACGCCCGCAATAAAACTCCATGCCTTCTGGGCGCCCGGGTCAAAGCATACGGAACCACTCTGGTATGAACTTTCGATATCGACCCGCACACAGGAACCTTCATCCCCCTTGCCAGCGCTATGCAAGATCTTGTCAAACGCCTGAGCATCTGCAGGCATCTTGCGGTACAAGTCCACGCGCTGCTGAAGGGGTCTCTCGCCATTGAGGAGGGCTTTCGTATGCTGAGCCAAAAAGTCTGCAAGGTGCGCCGGAGCCTCGACATAAAAGAATTTCGGCGTCCACCCGGTAAGGCCATCCAGAACCTGCGGTTCGACCCCCAACTGACGGTAATCCTCACGATTGAACACATAGAGCGTATCGAACACATGCACAACCGCCAGCGGCCGCGCAGTGCTCACGACATAACAACCGGCAGTAAGCGCCAGGATCTGCACCAAGGCAACTACCGTCAGATCCCTGACCAGTTCAAGCCTTGGTTTGAGCGGGCTGAACACAATCAATGTCAGGCAAGGCCCGAGAACAAGATCGACAGCGAGGATAATTCTCAGCCCTTCCCAGCCTCCTGCGGCCAGAAATAGCCCACCAGGAAAAAACCAGAACAGCACAATCGACGCCAGCAGCACAAAGACCATGAGACTGAGCATCAAATGCAGCGCAAAAGCGCTCCAGCGGTTTATCGACTTAGTCATATCCATCCCGAGTAAAATCAGCCGAGCTTGAACCTGAATATCCAACAGCCACACAACAAAAAACCCCTGAGTTAAGGGGTTTTTTGTTTATCTCAAGAGCAATGGCTCAAGATACCAAGTGTATCCAGTGCCAGCGCATCCCGATTAACGGCACTCGCTCGGCGCGAACTGGGCCGGCAGAGTGCCCGCAGTTAGAGTAGGAAGAAAACGACCGGCGGAAACGACATTAAGAGTGGAAGAGCAGCCCCAGTCGATGGAGCCGGTCACACCAGCGGCAAAACTTGCGCCCAACTGAGTAGGAGCCCCAGCAGCGTTCTGCACGTAGGGGGTGTATACCAGCGTGGAACCAGCCGGAATATTACCAACGTTGGCGTTGTTGAAGGCGACTGTGACTTCACCCGTAGCCGCGTTGATATTCACACCAGTTACATACTTACTCAGGGCACCGGCTCCGCCGGCCTGGGCGTTCCAGACGGCTGCGCTTGCCGCCAGCTCAGCGACGGTAGCGGAACTATCGCCGATCAAGATTTTGGCGCTAGCGGCCAGACCCACACCTTCGGTTACCCGGGCGCGGATGGTGTAATCCTGATAAGCCGGCAGAGCGACCGCCGCCAAAATACCGATGATCGCTACCACGATCATCAATTCAATCAGGGTAAAACCCTTTTGCAGTTGAGCTTTCATCTGTCTCTCCTAGATACGGGAAGGTCATCCGACCTGCGATGAATAAGGCAGATTACATGCCAGGTTTCAAAAATTGCCCACTCACGCGGCAGAAAGCGACTTTAACCGGTGGGCAAGCCAGCCATACAAGGGCCGATGACCTCCGCAGCCCAAGCAACATGCAGCGCCGCTGGTGATAAAGGACGCCACTGCATCGGCAACAGAAAAGACCACTAACTGACATTTTTTGACACCCCAAGGCTGCGCATTTGGCAGCAACCGGCGACTGCGCTATAAGGCAGGCATGATTCTTGTGAGCGCCCCCATGAATGACATCGTGAACTTGTCCGGCCTAGCCAGGCAGATGGTGCTGGCCGAACTGATGGACGAAAAAAGCGCCCAACAGGCGCAGGCCCAAGCCCAGCGCAATAAACTATCGCTGGTCACCTACCTAGTACAGAACAAGCTGGTGAAAAGCCGGGCACTGGCCGAACTGGCGGCCGAGCAGTTCGGCGTGGCCTTTCTCGACCTGGGCAGCATCGACAAGGAAGGCCAACCCAAAGATCTGGTCAGCGAAAAATTGATTCGCCAGCACCGTGTGCTGCCCCTATGGCGGCGCGGTAACAAGCTCTTCGTTGCCGTCTCCGACCCGACCAATCATCAAGCGGTTACCGATATCCAGTTTTCAACCGGGCTCAACACCGAGTCCATCCTGGTCGAAGACGATAAACTCGGCGATGCCATCGAGAAGTTTTTCGATAACGCCGCTAGCGGCATGGAAGAGCTCGGCGACGTCGACCTGGACGGCGTAGACATTCAAGCCGTCGATGAAGACAAGCAAGATACTGCCGAGGGCAATTCGGCGGACGACGCACCCGTGGTGCGTTTCGTCAACAAGATGCTGCTGGATGCCATAAAAGCGGGCTCGTCCGATTTGCACTTCGAGCCCTATGAGAAAACCTACCGGGTGCGCTTTCGCACCGATGGCATTTTGCATGAAATTGCCAGGCCACCCATCCAGCTGGCGCCACGCATCTCGGCGCGCCTCAAGGTTATGGCCAGCCTGGATATCTCCGAAAGGCGCAAACCGCAGGATGGGCGTATCAAGATGCGCATCTCAAAAAACAAATCTATCGACTTTCGCGTCAGCAGCTGCCCGACCTTGTGGGGCGAGAAGATCGTGATGCGAATTCTCGACCCCACCAGCGCACAGATGGGCATCGATGCCCTCGGCTACGAAGAAGTGCAAAAAGACCTGTATATGGCGGCGCTCAAGCAGCCGCAGGGCATGATCCTGGTGACCGGCCCGACCGGCTCTGGCAAGACCGTTTCGCTTTATACCGGCCTGAATATTCTGAACACGGTTGACGTCAACATCTCTACCGCCGAAGACCCGGTCGAGATCAACCTGGAAGGCATCAACCAGGTCAACGTCAACCCCAAACAGGGCATGGACTTCACTGCGGCATTGAAATCCTTCTTGCGCCAGGACCCGGACATCATCATGGTCGGCGAAATTCGCGATTTGGACACCGCCTCCATCGCCATCAAGGCCGCGCAAACCGGCCACATGGTGATGTCCACCCTGCACACCAACAGCGCCGCCGAAACCCTGACGCGCCTGCGTAATATGGGTGTGCCTTCGTTCAACATCGCCACCTCGGTCAACCTGATCATCGCCCAGCGGTTGGCACGCAAGCTCTGTAGCTGTAAGAAGGAAATCCAGATTCCGCGCGAAGCTCTTCTTGAAGAAGGCTTCCCAGAAGACAAGATCGGCACCTTCAAGATTTATGGCCCGGTTGGCTGTGAAAATTGCAACGGCGGCTACAAAGGCCGTGTCGGTATTTATGAAGTAGTTAAAAATACGCCAGCCTTGCAGCGGATTATCATGGAGGAAGGCAACTCCATTGATATTTCAGTACAAATGCGCAAAGACGGCTTTAATGACCTACGCACTTCGGCTCTGCTGAAGGCCATGCAGGGCATTACCAGCCTCGAAGAAGTAAACCGCGTGACTAAGGACTAACCCATGGCCGTGAAAGCGATAAAAACCAGCACCTTCAGCTGGGAAGGGACGGATAAAAAAGGCTCCAAGATCAAAGGTGAATCAAACGACCAAAACCCAGCCTTGGTCAAAGCGCAACTGCGCAAGCAGGGCATCAACCCGACAAAAGTACGAAAAAAGTCAGCCTCACTGTTCGGGGCCGGCAAAAAAATCAAACCTATAGACATTGCCCTGTTTGCGCGGCAGATGGCGACCATGATGAAGGCCGGCGTGCCGCTGCTACAGTCTTTCGAGATCATCGGTGAGGGTCTCGACAACCCGAACATGCGCAAATTGGTGGATGACATCAAGCAGCATGTTGCCGCGGGCAATAGCTTCGCCTCAGCCCTGCGCACACGCCCCTTGCACTTCGATGACCTGTTCTGCAACCTGGTGGATGCCGGCGAGCAAGCCGGCGCCCTAGAAGACCTGCTTGACCGGGTTGCCACCTATAAAGAAAAGACCGAAGCGCTCAAAGCCAAGATCAAAAAAGCCATGAACTACCCGATTGCGGTAGTGGTAGTGTCGGTTATTGTTACTTGCATCTTGCTGCTTAAAGTTGTACCTCAATTTGAATCTGTATTTTCTAATTTCGGCGCAGAGTTACCAGCATTTACTCAATTGGTTGTCGCCTTATCGAGAGGACTGTCAGAGTGGTGGTATGTTTTTCTAGCCGGTCTAGTCGGATTTGTTTTCAGCTTCAGTGAAGCGAAAAAGCGCTCAGAAAAATTTCGCGACTGGCTTGATCGCACAATGCTCAAGACGCCGATTGTCGGCGACATCATCTACAAATCCTCCGTGGCCCGTTATGCACGCACCCTGGCGACTACTTTCGCTGCCGGCGTACCGCTGGTTGAAGCCTTGGATTCAGTGGCTGGCGCGACCGGCAATATCGTATTCAAGAACGCCGTAAACAAAGTCAAACAAGACGTCACTTCAGGTATGCAGCTGAACTTCTCGATGCGCGGCACGGGTGTATTCCCCTCGATGGCGATTCAGATGACCGCCATCGGCGAGGAGTCCGGCGCGCTAGATATGATGCTCGACAAAGTCGCCAGCTATTATGAGACAGAGGTCGATAATGCTGTTGATGGTTTAACCGCCTTGATGGAGCCGATGATCATGTCCGTACTGGGTGTATTGATTGGGGGCCTGGTTATTGCCATGTACCTCCCCATCTTCCAACTGGGCGCCGTGGTTTAAAGATGTCCGTGCTCGATTTTCTGGCCAGCCAAGCGCTGGCCTTTGTTTTATGTGCGCTGCTGTTAGGCCTACTTATTGGTAGCTTCTTGAATGTCGTGGTCTATCGCCTACCCAAGATGATGCAACATGACTGGAAGGCCCAGGCGCACGAGATTCTCGGCATGCAGGTTGAAGCACGCGGCGAAACCTTCAACCTGATCCTACCCAACTCCCGCTGCCCGCATTGCGGCCACGAGATCAAACCCTGGGAAAACATCCCAGTCATCAGCTACCTGTTCTTGCGCGGTAAATGCTCCTCCTGCAAAGCCCCAATCAGTAAGCGCTACCCACTGGTGGAGCTGGCCTGTGGCCTACTGTCCGCCCATGTAGCCTGGCACTTCGGTTTTAACTGGCAGGCCGGAGCCATGCTGTTGCTGACCTGGGGTCTGTTGGCGATGAGCCTGATCGATGCCGACCACCAGTTGCTACCGGATGCATTGGTGTTGCCGCTGCTCTGGCTGGGCCTGATCGTTAACCAGTTCGGCCTGTTTACCAGCCCGGAAGATGCGCTCTGGGGCGCCATTGCGGGTTACCTGAGCCTGTGGTCGGTGTATTGGCTGTTCAAGTTGGTGACCGGTAAAGAAGGCATGGGCTATGGCGACTTCAAGCTGCTGGCCATGCTCGGCGCTTGGGGGGGCTGGCAGATTTTGCCGCTAACCATTCTGCTCTCGTCGTTGGTAGGTGCCGTGCTCGGCGTGATCATGCTGCGCCTGCGCAATGCCGAAACCAGCACACCGATCCCCTTTGGCCCTTATCTGGCGATTGCTGGCTGGATTGCGCTGCTCTGGGGTGATCAAATAACCGGGACCTACTTACATTTCGCCGGTTTTAAATGACGTTCATCTCCCTAAA
>JBOICE010000280.1:0-6713 GCA_050739815.1 Pseudomonas sp.
AATAGGCATGGCTAGGCCGCGCATAGCAGTAAATACAGCCATGCTCGCAGCCTCGGTAGGGATTGATCGAGCGGTCGAAGGGCAGGTCCGGGGATTGGTTGCGAGTGATGATGGTCTTGGCGGTTTCAATCCGCACTTCGGTGGCACGCGACAGCGGCACTTCCTGAAACCAGCCATCGTCCTCGACCACCGAGCGGGTCGGGGCGAAGCGGTTATGCGGATTGCTGGCCGTACCGCGGCCGCGCGGAGGCAGGGTGCTGGACATGAATATGATCCAAATTAAATACTGTTCAAATATACAGTATTTAATTTGCGATGCGAGCACCGTAAGTCTGCTGAACGTAGCGCTGGCCCATGGCTACGACTCGACCTCTGCGTCTCTCGCTGCCTTCCGCCAGCACCTTGGTTGCAGACCGGGTGCGTTCTTCCGTCAGGCCTGAGCCAGACGCACCCGTTGCTCGGCATAGCTCGTCGCGGGTGCGCGCTCCAATTCCAAGCGCCCAGCCACCGCCAGTTCACGCGCCCGCCACCAGAGGAAGTAATCGCTGGCGAAGAACCCGTCGCAGCGCCGCATGACTTGTGCCAGCACCCAGCCCAAGGGCTGCCAATCCGGGCCGCTGGCACTCAGCAGGCTGGCATCGATCACGGCGTAGCCTTCACCATGGAAAGCACCGTTGCGCCAACGGCGGATAGCCGCGTTTTCCTCTAGCGCCACCTGCCATTGGCCGGCTAGTCGCTGGCGCCGGGCAGGCTCGACCCGCTGCGGCAGGTACAGCTCGCGCAGGGCTACCGGTGCATGCATGGACACTGCACGGCGGGTCTCGACGCGGCTGTCGCCGCTGCCGCAGGGCACTTCCCAGAGCGGCAGTTCGCTGTGCTCCAACGCTGCGGCGACGCGGGCTAAAAGCAGTTGCTCGGAAGCGCTGTCACCGTGCCAGACGGTGACCGGCCGGGTCTGCCGGGCCAAACCGGCAAGCCACTGGGCGTCATCGCCCAGCGTGCCGGTGAAGTCCGGTAGCGGCTGTACCCTCTCCGGCCAGAGTGCCTGCCAGAAGGTGGCGCGCTGGCTACCTGGCGGCCGATCGATATCGACCAGTGGGCCAACTGCCAAATCATCCCTAAGCACACGCAGAGAATCAGCGGCCAGCGCCTGCCCGAGCACGAAGCTCACGCCCTCTACCGCTGCATCGCCACACACCAGTTGCCACATAAGCCCTCCTTGGCCAGCGCCTTATTCCGTGGGTTTCTTCAACTTCGGATTGGGGAAGAACTGCACCGGCTGCACCTTGGGATCGGCCGGCTTGGGCACCGCCTTGTTGACCCTTGTGCCAAGTTCCTTCGGCACCGACTGGCCTTGCTCGTTGAGGGTGTCGGCATAGCCACAGGCGACGCACTCGCGGTGCGGTACGCCATCCACGTCCCACATCTGGATCTTGTCGATCTCGCTGCACGCCGGGCACACGGCGGCGGCGATAAAGCGTTTCTTGCCGATGTTCACCGGGCTATCGCTCATGCTGCCTCCGCGCTCAGGCCGAGATGGCGCAGCAGCGCGTCGATCGATGGCTCACGGCCACGGAAGTCGACGAACAGCTCCATGGGCTCCTGCGAGCCGCCGCGCGCCAGGATCGCCTCGCGGAAGGCACGGCCGGTGTCGGCGTTGAAGACGCCTTCTTCCTCGAATTTGGCGAAGGCATCGGCGGACAGCACTTCGGCCCACTTGTAGCTGTAGTAACCGGCCGCATAGCCACCCGCGAAGATGTGCGCAAAGCTATTCGGGAAGCGGTTGTAAGCCGGCGGCCGCATGACCGAAACCTCGGCACGAATGCCTTCGAGCACCTCCAGCACGCTGCGACCGTCACCGTGAGTGGCGTGCAGTTCGAAGTCGAACAGCGAGAACTCGATCTGCCGCGCCATCATCAGCCCGGATTGGAAGTTCTTCGCCGCCAGCATCTTGTCCAGCAGGTCCTGCGGCAGCGCTACAGCGGTTTTGTAGTGACCGGAGATGAGTGCCAAGCCTTCCGGCTCCCAGCACCAGTTTTCCATGAATTGGCTGGGCAGCTCGACCGCATCCCAGGCCACGCCGTTGATGCCCGCAGCCCCGGCGTGCTCGACGCGGGTCAGCAGGTGGTGCAGGCCGTGGCCGAACTCGTGGAACAGGGTGGTGACTTCATCATGGGTCAGCAGCGCCGGCTGATCGCCGACCGCCGGGGTGAAGTTGCAGACCAGGTTGGCCACCGGGCTGACCAGATCGCCTGCGGCGGAGCGGCGACGGTCGCGGGCGCCGTCCATCCAGGCGCCGCCGCGCTTGTTGGCGCGGGCGTAGAGGTCGAAGAAGAAGCGCCCGACGTGCTGGCCGTTCTCCTTGATCTCGAACAGGCGCACATCCGGGTGCCAGCTGTCGAAGCCTTGCAGCTCGGCGATCTCGATGCCGTAGAGGCGCTGCACTATGGCGAACAGGCCGGTCAGCACCTTGTCGATCGGGAAGTAGGCGCGCAGGGTTTCCTGGGAAATGCTGTAACGCTGCTCGCGGAGTTTTTCGCTGTAGTAGCCAACATCCCAGCTCTGCAGCTCGCGGCAACCTTGTTCCGCGGCAAACGCCTGCAACTGCGCGAGATCCTGGGCGGCAAACGCTTTGCTGCGCAGCGCCAGGTCACGCAGGAAGTTCAACACCTGCTCGCTGCTGTCGGCCATCTTGGTCGCCAGGCTCAGCTCGGCGTAGCTGGCGAAACCGAGCAGCTGTGCCAGCTCTTGACGCAGGTCGAGGATCTCGGCCATCACCGGGCCGTTGTCGTGCTGCCCGGCATTCGGCCCCTGGTCGGAGGCGCGGGTGCAGTAGGCGGCGTAAACCTCTTCGCGCAGCGCGCGGTCGTCGGCGTAGGTCATCACGGCGAAGTAGCTGGGAAACTCCAGGCTGATCAGCCAGCCGTCGAGCTCCTTGGCCTGGGCCGCTTGGGCCATCTGCGCCTTGGCCGAGTCGGTCAGGCCGGCGAGCACGGCTTCATCCGTAACCTGCTTGGTCCAGGCCTGGGTGGCGTCGAGCAGTTGATTGGAGAAACGGCTGCCCAACTCGGAGAGCTTCATCTGGATCGCGCCATAACGCTGCTGCTCGGCGGGCGGCAAGTCGATGCCGGACAGGCGGAAATCGCGCAGGGCGTGTTCGAGAATGGTCTTCTGCGCCACCTCGAAAGCGCTCGCCGCCGGGCTCTGCGCCAGGGCTTCATAGGCCTCAAACAAGCCGCGGTTCTGCCCCAGTTCGGTCCAGTACTCGGACAGCTTGGGCAGGCAAGCTTCATACGCCTGGCGCAGTTCGGTACTGTTGCACACGGCATTCAGATGGCTGACCGGACTCCAGGCACGGCCCAGACGCTCACCCAGTTCGTCTAGCGCCAGCACCAGGCCGTCCCAGTTCGGGGTCGCGGGTTGCTTGGCCAATAGCTCGGCAATCGCTGCACGGCTCTCGGCCAGGATGGTATCGATGGCCGGCTCGACATGCTGCGGACGAATGGACGAGTAGGGCGGCAGGTCGAAGGATTGCAGTAAGGGGTTGTTCTCGCTCACGGCGGCTCACCTGTTTGGACATAGAGGAATGTTTCGACCAACGCCGGCAGGCGACGCTACCCGGCGAGTTTCAACACAGAATGGGCGTCATCTTAATTACAATCGCGGCTTACCGCAGCTTAAGAGGTTTCTATCGTGGCGATTCGTACTTACCAGGGCACCACGCCGGAGCTGGGCGAACGGGTGTTCGTCGACACCTCGGCCGTGGTCATTGGCGACGTGCAGTTGGGCGCCGACAGCTCGGTCTGGCCGCTGGTGGTGATCCGCGGTGACATGCACCGTATCCGCGTCGGTGCCCGTACCAGCGTGCAGGACGGCAGCGTGCTGCACATCACCCACGCCGGGCCGTTCAATCCCGACGGCTTCCCGCTGCTGATCGGCGACGACGTGACCATTGGCCACCAAGCGCTGCTGCATGGCTGCACGCTGGGTAACCGCATCCTGATCGGCATGGGTTCGACGGTGATGGACGGCGCGGTAGTCGAGGACGAGGTAATCCTCGGCGCCGGCAGCCTGGTGCCGCCCGGCAAACGCTTGGCGAGCGGTTACCTGTACGTTGGCCGCCCGGTGAAACAGACACGCCGGCTGACCGACAAGGAAAAGGCCTTCTTCGCCTACAGCGCGGCGAACTACGTGAAACTCAAAGACCTGCATATCGCCGAAGGCTACGACCGATAACGCCGTCTCCCTATTCGTTGCAAGCTATTGGTTACGAGGTTGCCCCATGCACTACCAGAACATCCTTTTCGACCTCGACGGCACCCTGACCGATCCGCGCGAAGGCATCACCCGTTCGATCCAGTTCGCCCTGGCCAAGCTGGGTATCGACGAGCCGGATTTGCGCGAGCTGGAGCACTTTATCGGCCCACCGCTGTTGCAGGCGTTCATGCAGTTTTATGCCTTCGATGAAGCCAAAGCCTGGCAGGCGCTCGGCTATTACCGCGAGCGTTTCCAGGTCAGCGGGCTCTACGAAAACCTAATGTTTGCGGGTGTCGACGAACTGCTGGCGTTGCTGCAATCCCAGGGCCGCACGCTGTATATCGCCACCTCAAAGCCCCAGGTATTCGCCCACGAAATCGCCCGGCACTTCGACATCGCCAAGTATTTCAAGGTGATCTACGGCAGCGAACTGGATGGCACGCGAACCAATAAAATCGAGCTGATCCAGCACCTGTTGACGCAGGAACAGCTGGAGCCAACGCAGACCTTGATGATTGGTGACCGCAAGCACGACCTGATCGGCGCCCGCAGCAATGGCCTCGATTGTGTAGCGGTGGGGTATGGCTTCGGTAGCCATGAGGAATTGCAGGCCGAGACGCCGACTTATCACTACTCGACGCTGGCCGAGCTGCAAGGCGCTTTCCGCGCCTGACCGCGGTTTAGCAAGCACAGGTGCCATGGTCATCTGCGCACGGATCGCGACTGAGCGTAAAGCCGCTTAACCGTTCTTCTGGTAGATGATCTTCTTCGTGCCGCCTGCGCAGCTGCCGACCACCATGTTCTGGTCATGCACCTCTTCGTTGGTCACGATCTCCAGGGTGTAACTGGTGACCCCGGCGGCCTGGATCTTGGTTTCGATCTCCTGCTTGAGCACTTCGCAGGATTTCGGCGCGGCCAGCACGGAGGCCGCGAATAGACTGATCAGCACGCCAGCAGCGAGTTTTTTCATGGTGTCGCTTCCTATTGATTACCACATTCCTTGACCACGCCCGCGTTACCACGGCGGCTGACCTGTGCTTGGCCCGCAAGCCAGGGCCGCGCAGCAGCCGTTTGCACCGCTAGCTGGCCACACACAGCCGACTTTGAATCGGATGCTCGGGCCCTAAATTGGACTGAGCGACAGCCAAGCGAGTTCGCTCGGACTCGCTGCGCAACGACTCAGCGCTGCCCCTGCAGGCCCTGCAGCGCCTGCTCACGCGCCTCGCTGGACAACTTGCCGAGTCGCTCGACGCGCGCATAGAACTGCGGCCAGTCGCCCTGCACCTGCCGAAAGAGCCGGGCAAACGCCGGCACCCATTGATCGTATAAGCCAAAGGGCAGCAGTTTGGCATTGTTCAGCGGGCTGTCGATCCAGCTGTCATAGCGCCCCGCGCCGGCCCATTCACGTGCCCGCAGCTGGCGGTACTGCGCGCGCAGGCGCTCGAATTCAGCGGCCTTGCCACTGCGCAGCGCTGCCTCACTCTGGCCGCTGGCGTACAAGGTTTCCAGCCGCGCCCGGCTGGCCAGCACCAGCTCGGTGAACTGCTCGCGCTGCCGCTCAGGGTTGTCCGCCGACAGCAGTAGGCCGCGCTCGGCACGCCATTGGCGCAGGCCCTCGGCCTCGACGAAGCTGGCATAGGATTCGTTAAACGCCGTGTCGCCCGGCAGATAAAACTTCTGGTGCGCCAACTCGTGAAAGATCACCGCGGCCACCCGTTGGTCATCCCAGCGCAACATGCTGTTGAGGAGCGGATCGTCGAACCAGCCGAGTGTCGAGTAGGCCTCCACTCCAGCGACATAGGTGTCCAGCCCCTGCTGTTTGAGTAACGCTGCCGTGCCGCGCGCCCGGTTCTGCTCGTAGAAACCGCGATAGGCCACGCAGCCGGCGATAGGGAAGCACTGGGTCTCAGGCTCCAGGGAGAACTCTGGGGTGGCGAACACATTCCACAGCACGAAAGGGCGATCGAGATCGGCGTACAGCCGATAGCTGCGGTTATCCGGCAAGCCCAGGCGGGCGCTGGCAAAAGCCCGGGCCGCTTGCGCCAGCGTCAGGCGCTGGCGCAAAACAGGATCGCGCGCTGGGTCGGCCAGCAGTTCGGCGACCGGCTCGCGGCGCTGCAACAGCTCGAACTGGCCGTTGAGCAGTTGCGCGTAATAACTGACGCCGGAACAACCACTCAGCCCCAAGGCGAGCAGCAACGGAACCCAGCGCGGGTTCAGAGGGTCGAGTAAGCAGGATAGACAGTGCGGCATCGCGCGACCCTAGCGCATCTCAGGCAAGCGCTCCAGCGTCGCCTGCTATCCCATTCGCCAACCCTTGTCTGCCTCACGCCGGAGCCTCTGCATGCGCCTTTTGCTTCTCGTCACCAGCCTGCTCACTCTCGGCGGCTGCGCCTTTCTGGGTTTTATGCCAACGCCCGACCCCAGCCAAGCCTGGGTCGATCTGCACACTAACG
>JBOICE010000281.1:0-1745 GCA_050739815.1 Pseudomonas sp.
TTGACCGTGATTGGGCACAGTTCGCACGTCATGTTTTGCACGTCGAGCGTGATGGCCTTCGGGGCGGCGGCCAGCGCCGCCAGAGGCAAGGCGACCAGCGCGGCAAGTAGCAGTTTGCGCATGGGAAGCTCCTTTCAGTAGAACAGCGGGGCCAGTGACGGCACGGCCAGCAGGCCGAGCAGCAGGACGGTGACGATCCAGAATGTGAGCCGCTGCCGCTTGACCGTGCGCGGATCGGCGCAGGCTGTGCCCGGTGCGCAGACCTGCGGTACCAGGTAGAGCTTGCGGAAGGCTAGCCCGAGAAACAGCAGCATCAGGCCGATGAAGATGGGCCGGTACGGCTGCATCGCTGTCAGGCTTCCGACCCACGTCCCGCCGATGCCGAGCGAGAGCAGCACGAGCGGCCCGACGCAACACACCGATGCGCCGATAGCGGCCAGTGCACTCGCAATGAGCGAGCCTTTTCCGGTGAGTTGTGCCATGCCGAACTCCTTGAACCTAATTGCTCATCTACTACTCTAAATCCCGTACCTAGATACGGAGTCAAGAGGAATGCGATGGGGGCGGAACTGACAATCGGTAAGCTGGCGGAAGCTGCCGGGGTGAACGTCGAGACGATCCGGTATTACCAACGGCGTGGCCTGCTGGATGAGCCGCCGAAGCCGTGTGGTGGTCATCGGCGCTACCCACCCGACATGGCGAAACAGGTGCGCTTCATCAAACGGGCACAGGCACTCGGTTTCACGTTGTCCGAAGTCGGCGGGTTGTTGCAGCTGGACGAGGCGTATGTGTGCACCGAAACACGGGCATTGGCCGCCCGCAAGCTGGCGTTGATCGAACAGAAAATCGCCGACCTAGCCGTTATGCGGCAGGCTCTCTGCGGATTACTGCAGCAGTGCACTGCTGGCGACGGCGGCGCGGCCTGCCCAATCATCGACATGCTGGCGCGAGAGTGATGTCGGGATGATGTCGAGATAAAGCTATGAACTCGGAAGCCATCGGTACCTTACAACAGCATTTAATCTCTGCATTAAGCCCTGCACCCGACGAGGTTCGTCGCCTGTTTCACGGCAGAGGACAGCGCTGGTTGGGGCTTGAGCAGGTCACCGTTGACTGGTTACAGGGCGTGCTGCTGGTTTCACTGTTCATGGAGCCGAGTGAGCCTGAGCTAGTCGCATTAAAAGAAATGCTTAGGGCATTGACCGAGTCACCCGCTTGGTTGGATAGCCAAGCACACTCACTCTTACTGCAACATCGTTACCTGCAGGACAGCACAACTGAATGTCTGCTGGGCGATGTGGTCGATGAGTGGCTAGTCACTGAGAACGGACTGCGCTTTAAATTGGATTTAGGCAAAAAGCAAAATAATGGTTTGTTTTTGGATATGCGCTATGGCCGTCGCTGGGTCCAAGCGCAGGCCCAGGGTAAGCGTGTGCTGAATCTGTTCGCCTACACCTGCGGCTTCTCTGTAGCCGCCATTGCCGGCGGCGCCGAGCATGTGGTGAACCTGGACATGGCCAAAGCGGCCTTGAGCCGTGGACGAGATAATCACCGGCTGAACCAGCATGATTTAAGCCGGGTGAGCTTCTTAGGGCATGATCTATTCAAATCCTGGGGAAAAATAAAGAAATACGGCCCCTATGACCTGATCATCATCGACCCGCCCTCTTTCCAGAAGGGCAGCTTTGTACTCAGCAAGGATTATCAAAAAGTACTGCGCCGCCTGCCTGAATTGCTCAGCGCGC
>JBOICE010000282.1:0-7459 GCA_050739815.1 Pseudomonas sp.
GGGTCGATTACCGCATGCCGCTGGAGCCGCTGCGCGAAGCGGCCCGGCGCGCCTGCGAGGCTGCGCCCGAGTGGGACCAGCGGCTGTGCCTGCTGCAGGTGGTGGAGGCGGGCGAGCGCAGCATGCAGCTGCGCGTGCTGGTGACCTCGGCCAATTCCGGCCTGAACTGGGACCTGCGCTGCAAGGTGCGCGAGGCGCTGGTGGATGTCATGCAGCGCGAGTACCCGCAGCATTTGCCGCTGATGCGGGCCGAACTGGCCGAGACGCTGCGCCCGGAAAAGCCGCCAGCCGGGGCGCCCGGCTAAGCCAAAGAGCAACGCGCCCTAGGAAAATGAACTCACTGCTTCCCTGAACGTGCTTCCGCTCTGCGGCGCTTGGCTTGCATGGCTTGCAGAAGCGCGATCGTTTCGGAGAAGTCATCCACAAGATGGGAGACAAGACGCGACAACGTCGAGAAATCCGAGCCTGTCAAATTTCTGAACAAATGATCATTCACGAAACGTAGCTCGTCTCCCAGTTCATTGATCCGGAGCTCACTGGACGGAGTAAGTTTTAGCAACGTGCTACGGCGATCATTCGGATTGACTATTCGCTGTATCCCCCCGTTGGCTTCAAGCGTCTTTACTTCAGCGCCAACATGCGCCGTGGTGACGTGTAGATGCCTTGCCACCTCGCTAATACTGACACCTTCGACCAATTGGTACTGTGCCACCACCATCATGATGTTGTACTGAGGCGAAGAAATCCCTAGCTGCGAGGCGAGGTAGGCTCGCGCGACTTCCAACTGCGTTCCTGCGACCGACAGGTCATACACAAGCTGCCGGAAACCCCGGTCTGAATGCCCACCCGCATCAACCAGTTCTGGTCGGGAAATGGTCAAGGGCGGAACGTACTGCGGTTTCTGAGCTGCGCGTTGGACTAGGCGCTTATCCGCGGCCAGGGGCTCTTTGCGATTCATCCTTATTGATTTAGTCACATCTTTCCTTTTCTAGCTGTAGTTTCTCACGACATTGTTGCCGTCAAAGCCGAGACAAGAGGCTGGGGGGCGATGGGAAGTGGCCGGGTGAGGCCTGTGGAGGTTGTCGTGATACATCCAGGGGTGCAGTTCGCTGGCGCGGGCATCTGAGTTCTGGTAGACGGAGACATAAGCCCACTCACGTAGCAGCGTCTGAATGAAGCGCTCGGCCTTGCCACTGGTTCGAGGCGTGTAAGGCCGGGTGCGAACATGCTTGATGCCCAAGCGGCGCAGCAGCTTGGCCAGGCCCGCTGTCTTGCACGCCCGCGCCCACCTATGGGCAAAGCGGCGCTACCCCTAAAACATTTGCACGAATATCCGGGAATACCCTATGGAATTTTCCTCCCAAAATAGTAAAGTTACTTGCGTAAGTTAATAGATCAATAAAGTTTACTAAATCACCATGCTGGAGGCAACCTGCACGGTGTGAGTGTGTAGGTAGTAACAGGAGATATGTATGAACAAGCTTTGGAAGGTATTGGGTTGCAGCGTTGCGGTAGCCGTTGCAATGTCCGCGGGCGCGCAAACTGCGGGACCGGCCACTGGTTCTCCGGTGCGGATTGGGGTGCTGACAGACATGAGTTCGCTGTTTTCGGACATCGGCGGGCAAGGGTCGGTGGTTGCGGCTCGCATGGCCATTGAGGACTTCGGTGGCAGCGTGCTCGGGCGCCCAATCGAACTCATTTCGGCGGACCATCAAAACAAGCCGGACGTCGCTGCCAACAAGGCGCGCGAATGGTTTGACACCCGACAGGTAAGCGCGATCGTCGACTTGCTTCCGTCCTCGGTTGCTCTCGCAGTCGCAGATGTAGCGCGTCAGAAAAACAAGCTGGTCCTGGTTTCGGGGGCGGGCACGACGCGTCTGACGAACGAGAACTGCTCGCCTAACACGGTGCACTATGTTTATGACACATATGCATTGGCCTCGAACACCGTGAAAGCGCTGATGAGCCAAGGGCGCGACAGCTGGTTCTTTCTCACGGTCGACTATGCACTTGGGCAGTCGCTTGAAAAAGACGCCAGCGATGCGGTTCGTGCCGGAAAAGGCAAGATCATCGGCGCTGTGAGGCATCCGACCAACTCTCCCGATCTGGCCTCTTATCTTCTGCAGGCGCAGGCCTCCAATGCCAAGGTCATCGCCATGGCCAACGCCGGCGGTGACACCATAAACGTGGTGAAGCAGGCGCACGAATTTGGGCTCTTGAAGAGCGACAAGCAGGTGCTTGCGGGCTTACATGTGTTCATCTCGGACATCGAGGCGATCGGTTTGCAGCAGGCCCAGGGCATGCTTCTGACGACGGGGTTCTACTGGGACTTGAACGACGAGACGCGCAAGTGGTCCAGGCGCTTCTTCGAGCGTCACAAGCGCATGCCCACCATGGTCCATGCTGGCGTGTACTCATCGGTCAGTCACTATCTGAAAGCGATTCAGGTCACGGGAAATGACGAAACTCAGGCCGTGATGAGCACCATGCGCAGCACGCCAATCAACGACTTTTTTGCCAAGAACGGTCGAATTCGCGAAGACGGCCGGATGGTCCACGACATGCTCCTCGTGGAAGTGAAGAAGCCTTCCGAGTCGAAAGCACCTTGGGATTTCTATCGCGTGAAGTCCGTGATCCCCGGCGAGCAGGCCTTCCTGCCGCTTTCGCAGAGCACCTGCTCATTAGTCAAACGTAAATAGGAGATTGTCATGACCAAGAACGGAAAGCAACACATTGAAAGCCTGCGTGACGGGCGCAGCATCTACCTGGACGGAAAGCTGGTGCATAACCACGTGGAGCACCCGGCATTTGTGAATTCGATCGCCTCGGCGGCCAGTCTGTTTGACTTCCAGGCCCGACCGGAGAATCAGGAGTTGATGACCTTCGAGTCGCCGAAGACGGGGGATCGAGTGAACCGGATGTGGCAGTTGCCGACCTCCTTGGGCGAGATGGTTCAGCGGCGCAAGGCGCTTGAGGCGTGGGCCGAGCAGTCGTGCGGGTTTCTCGGCCGGTCGCCTGACCATGTGGCATCCGCGCTCAGCGGCATGTACATGGGAATGGACCTGTTCGCCAAACATGGAGAGCGTCGGGCGCGAGCGCTGAGCGACTACTACGAATATGCCCGCGACAACGATCTCTATCTCACTTACGTGATCGTCAATCCGCAGGCTGACCGTAGTAAGGGGGCCGGTGGTCAGTCCGACGAGTTCCTCGTCGCGGGGGTCGTCGATGAGGATGCCGAGGGCATCACGATCAAGGGCGCGAAGATGCTTGGGACCGGTTGTCCGATGGCCAACGAAGTCATGGTCGCGTCGATCCAGCCGCTAAAGTCGGGCGAAGAAAAATACAGCTTCACCGCCATGGTGCCTCTGGGAGCCAAGGGCGTGAAGCTTCTATCGCGCAAGTCCTACGAGGCGGCCGCAGGAGCGAAATTTGACAACCCCTTGTCCAGCAGGTTCGACGAGAACGACTCGGTCATCTATTTCGATGAGGTCAAGGTACCCTGGGAGCGTGTGCTGGTTCACAACGACGTCCAGATGGCCAACGCCCAATGGCACGCGGCGCCAACGCATGCCTACCAGAACTATCAATGCCAAGTGCGATTCATGGTGAAGATGAGATTTCTTCTGGGGTTGGCCCGCAGAATTGCGGAAACCAATGGCGTCATCGAATTTCCTCCGGTGCGCGAGACCTTGGGCCAGATGGCCGCCGAGGTTTCGATGGTCGAAGGGCTTGTCGAGGCCATGGAGGCCAGCGGATCCTACTATGGCAAGTACTTCACTCCCAACGCGAACCGGCTGTACTCGGCGAACGTGCTGACACAACTGCTCTACCCGAAGTTTGTCCAGAGCATTCGTGAGCTCGCCGGGGGTGGAATGATCATGCTTCCGTCGTCCGCGCAGGACTTCGCCAACGACGAGATTGCAGCGCTGATCAACAAAACGCAGAAGTCGCCAGCCACGGATGCCACCGGCCGCGTGAAGCTCTTCAAGCTGGCGTGGGATGCAGTCGGCTCCGAGTTCGGCTCGCGCCATCTGCAGTACGAGATGTTCTATTCGGGCGCAAGCATGGTCACACGAGGCCATGCCTACCGCAGTTTCGACTGGCAGCGTTCCACGGGGATGGTGGACAAGTTCATGGCGAGTTACACGCTTCCCGACGCGGAGCCGGATCTCCGTCTGGTGGCCTGAAGGCGGGCGGTTCGTTTCGCCACACCCGCACCACCCGAGTCAGAACAGCAACCGAGGAACTCCCATGGACCAGATCGATCCCCGCGCACTGCGTCAGGTGCTTGGCTGCTATGCCACCGGCGTCGCCGTCATCACAACCCTTACCCCAGACGGAGCGGACGCCGCAGTGACCGTGAACTCGTTTGCGTCGGTGTCGCTCGCCCCACCACTGGTTCTGTTTTCGATGGCTTTGACGTCGAATATCACGGCCACGTTCACCGGTGCCGATGTTTTCACAATCAACGTGCTGTCCGAGGCGCAGCAAAGCGTTTCGAACAGGTTCGCCCGGCCCTCCTTGGCCACCTGGGAGGATGTCCAATTGAGTCGGGGGAGCAACGGGTGCGCGCTGCTCACGGGGGCGCTGGCTCAGATCGAATGCCGGAAATACCAGACGGTCGACGGCGGGGACCATGTCATCTTGCTGGGCCATGTCACTGCCATTCATTTGGGGGCCGCAACAGAGGCGCTGCTGTTCTACCGCGGCGCCTACGGAACATACACGCGCGACCAGTGGAGCAAGAGGCCGCCGTTGGACGGATCGCTTGGCGACATTGTTGCGCTGGGCTGGGCCTGACGCGCCCTGCCGGACAAGATTTTATATTTTTTGGAGAGCACATGAAAGCAATGAACTTTGTGATTGACGGCAAGACACAGCCTGCGGAGATTCCAGAGCTCATCGTCGCTGGCTGGGCTGGCAGAGATGCCCATGCCGTGGAGCACCATATACGTGAGCTTGAAGCGATCGGCGTCGCACGCCCGCGAGCCGTGCCTTGTTTTTACCGCGTTTCCGCGGATCTGCTGACGACGGATGACGACCTGGAAGTCGTAGGTGAGAGCTCCAGCGGGGAGGTCGAGGCGGTCGTTGTGTCATTGCCGCAGGGTTTGTTCGTCGGCGTGGGGTCCGACCATACGGATCGAAAAGTTGAGGCTTACGGGGTCACCGTCTCCAAACAGATGTGCCCCAAGCCGATCAGCAAGGAATTATGGGCCTTCGAAGATGTGCGGCAGCACTGGGATCAGCTGGTGCTGCGTTCTTGGGTCACCCGAGACGGCAAGCGACAGCTATATCAAGAGGGACCTGTCACCAGATTGCGTACGCCCGATGACCTCATGGCGCGCTACGTCGGACCGTCGGCGGTCCTGCCGCCAGGCAGTGCGATGTTCTGCGGCACCTTACCCGTCAACGGCGAGATTCGCGGTGGCGAACTGTTCGAGATCGAGTTCGAGGACCCAGTACTTCACCGAGCGTTGCGTCACAGCTATCGCGTGCGCAACCTCACCATCGCCGACTAAACACAGGAGAAACTGACATGGCAATCGACAAAGAATGGAAAGAATTCCATAAGGTAGACCTCAGTCAGGGCTGGGAAGTCCCTGCAGGCTACCCCCAAGGCATCGAGCAGCAAATTCTGGCAGGTCGGCTCGATGAGTCCGGCAAGCAGGGTTCCCGGACGCGGCACCTGCGCTTCAAGCCAGGTGTCTACACCACAGCGCCGTTCGTCCACGACTACTGGGAAGAAGTGTATTTGCTGAGCGGCGATTTGATCGTCGGATCAGATGCGCAAGGCAATGGCGGTACCCGGTTTGAACCAGGCACCTATGCGTGCCGTCCTCCTGGAACACCGCACGGTCCGTTCAAGTCGGAAAACGGCTGCGTTCTGCTCGAAATCCACTACTACGACACCGATCAGCGATGAATGCTTCGATCAGTCCGGTAATGCCAATCGGCGCTTGTATCGCGGGACTCGAACGGGGAGAGTTCACCGGCCGTGCACTGGCCCAGCAATGCCTGCAGCGTATCGGAAACCCGTCAGGCGAAGGAGCGCGTGCATTCCTTCGCGTCGATGCCGAGGTCGCGCTTGCGTCTGCAAGCGCACAGGACAGTCTGCGCGCCGCAGGAGCACCCATGGAGCGCCTGTCGGGGATCCCCGTGTCGGTCAAGGACCTGTTCGACATTGGCGGGCAAACGACGGCCGCAGGTTCGCGCGTCCTCGCAAGCGCCCCCGTTGCGTCCCGCGACGCCGCCGCAGTGGCGCGCTTGCGGCAGGCGGGAGCTGTCGTGATGGGCCGCACCAACATGACGGAGTTCGCATACTCAGGCTTGGGCATCAATCCACATCACGGAACCGCGCTCAATCCTTATGATCGCGCGGCGGGGCGGATACCGGGCGGTTCCACCTCGGGCGGCGCCGTCTCGGTGAGCGATGGCATGGTCTCTGCGGCGCTTGGTTCCGATACTGGTGGCTCTGTCCGCATTCCCGCTGCGCTGTGTGGCCTGGTTGGCTTTAAGCCGACAGCGAGCCGCTATCCGATGCGTGGTATTGCGCCGCTGTCCGCCAGTTTGGACAGCGTGGGCGTGATCGCGCCCACGGTTGACTGCTGCGTCCGCCTGGATGAAGTGCTGGCGGACACCGACCGTCGCACATTTGCGCCGCGTTCTCTACGGGGAACCCGTATTGGCGTGCTAACTGGGTTTGTGCAAGACGGACTGGACGTAGCGGTAGCCCGGTGCTTCGGCGCTGCCCTGCACGCGATCGCAGAGAACGGGGCTCTCGTGGTTGACGTGCGTTCGCAAGCGGTCGAGCGCATTCCTGTCATCGAGGGGCCGGCTCGTATGGTTGCCGCCGAGGCCTTCAACCAGCATCAAGAATTGATCGAAAGTGACGGTGACCGGATGGATCCCCGAGTGCGCTCACGCATTCTGCGCGGCAAGGATATCTCCGCATCCGACTACCTCCACGTTCGCCGGGAGCGTGAGCAATTGATTCGGCGCTGGGCAGATGAGTTTGAGGATTTTGACGCGTGGCTGTTGCCCACGGTGCCGCAGGTGGCGCCGTTGTTGGCCCGGTTACTGTCCGATGAAGCCGCGTACTTCGGCACAAACGCCGCGATGCTGCGCAACCCTGGGTTGATCAACTTTCTCGACGGCTGTGCCATCTCGCTCCCTTGTCACCTTCCAGGGGATGCACCCGTCGGCCTGATGGTTGTTGCTCCCGGCGGGCACGATGATCGACTGCTACGCATCGCAGCATCGATTGAGGCAACGTTGGCGTCCTTTGGTTGCGCCACATCTACGCGAACGACTTGTCTTCGACTTCAAGGAGAAGCCGCATGAGCAACGCGCAATGGATTCTGCAGACCTCCGGGTTGAGCAAGAGTTTTAAGGGTTTCAGCGCGGTGCAGTCAGTGGACCTCTGCGTCAAGCGCGGACACATCCACGCCTTGATTGG
>JBOICE010000283.1:0-6979 GCA_050739815.1 Pseudomonas sp.
CGGCCGCGACGCTGAATGAAACCGTCTGCAAGCTGCTGCCGGGGCGCCCGGAACCCAGCCTGTTTCGCCTCGGGGTTGCGGTGATGGCCAAGGACTTCTCGCTGGATATCAGCCGCGCGCAGCAGTACCTGGACTACGACCCGCAGGTCAGTGTGTGGACCGCGCTGGACGAGTTTTGCCTCTGGTGGAAAGCCGCGCAGCCGCACTGAGAACCTGGTCGAGATCTGCGGCGCTCGCTCACGCGGCGCTGAAAACAGGTTCGCTGCGCGGTATTCCCCCACATGGATGTGGGGACTGCGGCTAGCCGCAGGAAACGGGGGCGGGCCTGACCTGTACGCGAGACGATCTTGAATGGGCTCTGAGCCCGAGCGTCAGCCGCGTAACGGGCCGGCGTATTGGGTGTACTTGGCGATCAACTCCGCCTCGCTCAGTACTGGCGGCGGTGGCGGTGCCAGCTGCAGGCCGGTGAGTTGGCTAAGGCGCTCGCCCAGGTCGCGGGTTTCAGCGACGGTCGAGTCGGCGCAGGCCTTCAGCATGCTCATCACTGCGCCAGGCTGGCTCAGGCGGATATCCATCGCCTGCTCCTGGCGCAAGCGGCGGCGTAGCAGCTGCATGCAGTCGAGTACAGCCTTGGTCAGTTCCATGCGATCTCTCCCCCAATGACATGAGCTCAAGCGGGCTCAAAATCGGTTGACTCGGTGTCCAGCACGTTGCGGCCAGCCACGCATGGCCCGGCAAAGGCGCGGTGCAGACACTTCGTCAGTGCCGTTGAGGGTTTAGCAAGTGTTGTACCAGTTCACACAATGGGGAACTGCGTGGCCAGGAGAGGGTCGATGGACTGGTTAGCGCGCCTCGTCGGTGCGCCGCGCACCGGCTTGGCGCGACACTGAAGCACGGCGCGGGAACCGGTATACTGCGCGTCATCTTGCCCTCTTTGTGTGTCCCTGAAGGTTTACCCATGCGTAACGATGCCCTCGACGAACTGGATAGCGTGCCCAGCCTGAGCACCGATGTTCGTGATCACGACTACGGTCATGAGCATGAACCGACCGAGCGTAGTCCCGCCTATGGTCGCGGCAATGGCTTGGCAGTTGCGCCGAAGGGCGCCAGCACCGGGCCGTTATGGGCGTTGGTAGGGGCCTTGGTGATCGCTCTGGGCGGCCTCGGTTGGTGGAGCCACCAACAGATCGATCTGATGAGCCAGCAACTGGTCGCCACTCAGGAAAGTTTCGCGCGGATCAGCGAGGAAGCGGCTGGGCGGATTCAGGATATCTCCGGCAAGGTGGTGGCTACCGAATCCAGCGTGACCAGTGGCAGCGAAGCGCTTCGACTCAAGGTCAAACAGCTGGAGAGCAAAGTGGCGGAGCTGAGCAAGCAGCAGCAAGCCGCGAGCACCCAGCAAACTGGGCAAAGCAAGCGTGTCGAGCAATTGGCGGCTGACCTGAAAGCTCAACAGGACTCCGCCAGCCAACTGGATGGCAAGCTGAAAAACCTGGCCGGCGAACAGGTTGCGCTGAAAGCTGCACAAGGCGAGCAGGCCCAGTTGGACAGCCAGCTCAAAAGCCTGGGTAGCGAGGTCGAGGCGCTGAAGAAGCTGGGTAACCCGAACCAGGCCATTAGTCGGTTGGAGCAGGATCTGCTGGTGCTCAAGAGCGAGCAGGAAAACCGCCCGGCAGCCAGCAATACCAGTGAGTTCGATGCTTTCCGCGCGCAGATGACGCGCAACATCAGCGCCCTGCAAAGCCAGGTTCAGAACCTGCAGCAGCAGCTCAACGCTCGGTAGGTGGGTGCCGGTTGATCGCCCATGAAAAAAGCTATGCCCAAATGACGGGTTGCAAGCGCTGCCGTAGGTTGGGTTGAGCCGCGTAGCAGCGCAGCCCAACATTCCGCCGCTCGCTATCCGCCGACACTTGCGGCCTTGATCGTTGGGCTTCGCAAGCTCAGCCCAACCTATGCGTCGTACTGCCTACAACGCGCTTCGGCCTGGTACAACACATCACTGGGACATGGCATAAAAAAGGTTCTTCACGGAATTCCGCGGAAGCCGCAAAAAAGAACGGCAATTTGAGTGAAGATGTTTGTGCGAGCAGACCTCCAAACCCAAATTGCCGTTCTGCTGTCAAACGCCAATGCGTTCCTCCCGTTTCGGGAGGGGTTTTCTGTCAGTGCCCTCGATATTCACCCCGATCACCTGCAGCTCACCCTAGTCGCGGAGCCCAACCGGCCGCCGCTGTGCGGTGCCTGCCAGCAGCCTTGCGCCCGCGTGGATGAAGCCAACCTCCGGCGTCACGACAAGCCGGCCCGACGGCTCATCAAGCAGGCGCGCTGGTTGCTGCTGCGCAAT
This sequence comes from Pseudomonas sp., assembly GCA_050739815.1. Lineage (GTDB taxonomy): Bacteria > Pseudomonadota > Gammaproteobacteria > Pseudomonadales > Pseudomonadaceae > Aquipseudomonas. Next base: position 2,345 of record JBOICE010000283.1, read on the forward strand.
CCAGAAAACCTGAGCGGGTCTGAGCAGCAGATCCACCGGCAAGAGCTGCTGACGGCCAACCCGTCGCGGATGACGGTGTACTTGATGAAAGCCCAGCTCAAGTCCCTCTGGACACCTCGAACAGCGTGGGGTTGGCGAGCGGCTTGGAAGCAATGGCTCCCCCTGCCCGGGAAAGCCAAATCCCTGCATTGATGCAGTTCGCCAACCGCCTGCGAGGCTACTGGCGCGGCATCCTCAACCGGGTGCGCTGGCCCCCGCACAGCGGCTAATTGGAGGGCATCAATAACCGCATCGAGGTGATCAAACGCATGGCCTACGGTTACCGGGATAGCGAGTACTTCTTCCTGAAATCAAGGCCGCCTTCCCCGGAAAAATGCGCTGAACCTTTTTTATGGTTGTTCACGGATTATCAGGGCTGCGTTCAGCGATAAATCGTCGACAGGCCGCTGCGTTCTTCCAGGCACTCGTGTGAGCCCATTTCGAACTCTCGGCAGACCCAGGGGCGATTCTCATAAATGCTGCAGAGCATGGTGTCGCGGTCGAGGGCGATGCACCAACCATCATCGAGACGGGCCATGACGTCGCCGCCCCATTCATCGGTGTCGATATAGCGCTCGGGTACACCGGTATCGGTGAGCAGGATGACTTCCAGCTGGCAGCAGCAGGCCGCGCAGGTGGAGCAGGTCACGGTCGGCTCAGGCTCAAGCGTGGTGAGCGGGATCTGGTTGGGGTCGATAGTCATAGGCCGGCAGTGTAAGCCAGCCGCCTGCCGTGGTGTTGTCCAACTGACCAACGCTTGCCGGGCCAGCACGGCAGCAGCGTACTCGGGCATAGCCAAAGAGTTCACGGAGCAAAAGTGTTATCCGCGCTTTTCCGGCAGCGGCTTGCGCAGGCTAAGCCGGCTCATTGCAGGTGTTCGAGCAAGCGTTTCGCCGCTTCCTGGCCGCTCAACCACGCACCTTCGACCCGCCCGGACAAGCACCAGTCGCCACAGGCATACAGGCCCAGATCGGCATCGGCCAGCGCTCCCCATTCGTGGCTGCTGACCGGCCGCGCGTAGAGCCAGCGATGTGCCAGGCTGAAGGCGGGTGCAGGCACGGCGCAGCCGATCAGCTCGGCAAAGGCACCGTGCAGTTGTTCGATCACGTCCTCCTTCGGCAGGTCGAGATGCAACTTGCTCCAGTTGCTACTGGCGTGTAGCACCCAGGTGTCCATGTGGGTGTCGCGCCCCGGTTTGCTACGGTTGCGCGCCAACCAAGAGAGCGGGCCGCTCTGGACAAAGCAGCCTTCGACCTGCGTTTCCAGCGGGTTGGCGAACGCCAGTGCGACGGCCCAGGTGGGCTCCATGGCGACGCTGGCGGCGGCGCCAGCCAACTTCGGGGCGGCGGCCAGCAGGGTGCTGGCTTGGGGCGCGGGGGTGGCGATGATGACGTGACTGAAGGGGCCGTGACTCTGCCCCTCGGCGTCCTGCAGGCTCCAGTGTTGCTTGCCGCGGAACACTTCGGTGATGCGGCAGGAGAAGTTGATCGGCAGGGCACCGAGCATGGCGCGGGTGATGGCACTCATGCGCGGGGTGCCGACCCAGCGGACTTGCTCATCCGGCGAGGCGCTGAGGTGGCCGTCGCTGAAGTTGTAGAGGCTCGGCGACCATTCGGCGACCCATCCCCGTGTTTGCCACTGCTGGACGGCCGCGATGAAACGGCGGTCGCGGGCCGTGAAGTATTGCGCGCCCAAGTCAAGGGCGCCGGCGTCGCTGCGCTTACTGGCCATGCGGCCGCCGCTGCTGTGACTTTTATCGAACAGCTGTACCGCCTGCCCCGCCGAATGCAGGATTTGAGCGGCGGACAGTCCGGCGATGCCGGTACCGATGATGGCGATAGGGGTACTACTCATGGTCTACCTCGTTACCTAGGGCTGCAGGCTACGCTTTAGACAGAACCTGTACGCTGTTGTTATGTATAGAACGGTTCGCGTCCAATCGCCTCCTTTGGATTTAGGACGGCGCGTCGTTCGAAAAAAGGCACGTGTCCGCTTCAAAAGCCCGACTAGGGTCATATCTCCATTTAGCACCAGGCAGGGAGGAAGTCATGCATATATTGCTGACCGGTGGCACGGGGTTGATCGGCCGAGCATTGTGCCGTCATTGGGCGGCGCAAGGGCAGCAGTTGACGGTCTGGAGCCGCACACCCGAGCGTGTGGCCGGCCTCTGCGGAGCCCAGGTGCGCGGGATTGGCCGCCTCGACGAACTGGCCGAAGAACCCTTGGATGCGCTGGTCAACCTGGCAGGGGCCCCCATCGCGGATCGGCCCTGGACCGGCAAGCGCAAGGCACTGCTCTGGGCGAGCCGGATCACCTTGACCGAACAGCTGTTGAGCTGGCTGGAAGGCCGCACACAGAAGCCGCGGGTGCTGCTCTCCGGTTCGGCCGTGGGCTGGTATGGCGATGGTGGTGAGCGTGAGTTGCGCGAATCCGCCGCGCCGGTCAGCGAGGATTTTGCCAGCCAGTTGTGTGGCGCCTGGGAAGAGACCGCGCAGCGGGCTACAACGCTGGGAATCCGTGTGGTGCTGGTGCGGACCGGATTGGTACTGGCCAACGATGGCGGCTTTCTAAAGCGCCTGCTGCCGCCGTTCAAGCTGGGTCTGGGTGGGCCGATCGGCAATGGCCGGCAGTGGATGTCGTGGGTTCATCTGGCCGACCAAATCGCCCTGATCGACTTTCTCTTGAGGCAGGAGAGCGCTCAGGGTCCTTATAATGCCTGCGCGCCGCAGCCGGTACGCAACCTCGAGTTCAGCCGTGCGTTGGGCCGTGTGCTGCACCGACCGGCATTTTTGCCGGTTCCAGCGGTTGTCTTGCGCCTGGCGCTTGGGGAATTGTCCGGTCTGCTGCTGGGCGGCCAGCGGGTGCTACCGGCCCGGCTGAGTGAGGCGGGTTTCAGTTTTCGCTTTAACGATTTGGATTCGGCCCTGAATGATCTTTTCGGCCGTCATTGATTAGAGGCTGTTCTGAAATTGTCTGCGCATCGGTGAGGCTGCGTTGTGTTTTGCCTTCGCTCGACGATTTTCAAAACAACCTCCTAGGGATTTTGCATGACCGATCACGCCTTGCTACTGGTCAACCTGGGGTCGCCAGCTTCAACCGAAGTGGCCGATGTCAGTCAGTACCTCAACCAGTTCCTGATGGACCCCTATGTGATCGATCTGCCGTGGCCGCTACGGCGTTTGCTGGTGTCATTGATCCTGATCAAGCGCCCGGCGGCTTCGGCACATGCCTATGCCTCGATCTGGTGGGAGGAGGGCTCGCCCCTGGTGGTGCTCAGCCGGCGCTTGCAGGAGGCGATGAAAGCGCGCTGGACTGAGGGCCCTGTGGAGTTGGCGATGCGCTATGGCGAGCCGTCGATCCAGAGCGTGCTGACCCGCCTGGCCGCGCAAGGCATCGAGCGGGTAACGCTGGCGCCGCTGTATCCGCAGTTCGCCGACAGCACCGTGACCACGGTGGTGGAAGAGGCCAAGCGGGTGGTGAGTGAACAGAGATTGAACCTGCAATTTGCCATCCTGCCGCCGTTCTACGCTCAGCCGGAATACCTCGATGCCTTGGTGGAAAGCGCCAAGCCGTACCTCGCACAGGGTTTCGATCACCTGCTGCTGAGTTATCACGGCTTGCCGGAGCGCCACCTGCGCAAACTCGACCCCACCAGCAGCCATTGCCTGAAAGGCCCGGATTGCTGCCGCACTGCCTCGCCGGAGGTCTTGGCGGCCTGTTACCGCGCCCAGTGCATGCGCAGCGCCCAGGCGTTCGCCGAGCGCATGGGTTTACAGCCGGAGCAGTGGTCGGTGTCGTTCCAGTCGCGTCTGGGCAAGGCCAAATGGATCGAACCCTACACCGAAGCACGGCTCGAGGAACTGGCCAAGCAGGGGATGAAGAAACTCCTGGTGATGTGCCCCGCGTTCGTTGCCGACTGCATCGAGACCCTGGAAGAAATCGGCATCCGCGGCCTCGAACAATTTCAGCAGGCCGGTGGCGAGGAGCTGGTGCTGGTGCCCTGCCTGAATGACCATTCGAGCTGGGTGGCGGCACTGAAGACCTTGTGCGAGCGTGCCCCGCAGGGGCTATGACCACACAGTCATTCGCGTAAGGGCGCTTGCTGCATTCGCTCGATGGATAACACTCCCCTGACGGTATAAGCACGGTTGTTGATGGGGCTAAGCTGCGCTCACTTTCAACCGTCGCGCGTCGCGCCAGCGGCGCCGAGGAGACCGTTAGTGAACAACAACAATAATGTCGGTTATCCCTCCAACCTGCGCGCCTGGAGCACTGTAGCCATCCTGATGGTGGCGTACGTCCTGTCCTTTATCGACCGGCAGATTCTCAATCTGCTGGTGGCGCCCATCCGCCGCGATCTGATGATCAGCGACACCCAGATGAGCCTGCTGATGGGGTTGTCCTTCGCGCTGTTCTATACCGTGTGCGGCATTCCCCTGGGCCGTCTGGCCGATACCAAAAGCCGGCGCGGGTTGATCGCGGTCGGCGTGCTGTTCTGGAGTGCGATGACTGCGGCCTGTGGCATGGCCAGGCTGTACTGGCAATTTCTGCTTTGTCGGATCGGCGTCGGCGTCGGTGAGGCGGCGTTGTCGCCGG
>JBOICE010000284.1:0-4927 GCA_050739815.1 Pseudomonas sp.
CGCTCCAGCCGAAGAGTGTCTCGAAATGCTGGTTGGCAGCGATGATCGTGCCGTCTCCGTAACGCACCAGCAGCACGACGTCAGGGCTCAGGTGGAACAGGCTGGCGAAGCGCTGCTCAGAGTTGCGCAGGGCTTGCTCGCGCTCCTGTTGGGCCGTGATGTCGCGGACTACGCCCATCATGCGCTGCTTATTATCGTTCTCGCATTGCAGGCTGCCGGTGATTTCAAGCCAGTGCAGGCTGCCGTCCGGCCAGCGGATGCGGTGACGGAAGGCGCGGTTGCTCGGGGCGCCCTCGAGGACGTCCTGAAATAGCTGCAGTACTGCGCCGCGGTCTTCTTCCGGGATCAGTTCGAAGTAGTCGAGCTGGGTACGCACAGGCCGCTTGGGGTCCAGGCCGAACAATGCCTGGGCACCGCGCGACCAACTGATCCGACCGCTGTCGATATCCCAATGCCAGGCGCCGAGATGCGCGCCATTCAGGGCGGCAAGCAACCGTGGAGCGTCTTGCCAGGTTTTTTCGGATTCTGCGGGATCGAGTGCCGGGATGTACGGCAGTGGCGGCGAGCGGTCAGTGGATTTGGCCATTGGCGGCCCATTCTGTGAGTTTTGCGGTGCAGCAGCTGGTGCAGTGCTGACGGGGCTGGATCATGCGGATGCCCTTCTTATCGTTATGCTCGCCACGTTAGCCGTTGCGCAGGCGTCTGTGCAAGACTGTCGCGCTGCTCGTTGAGCCGCGGAATACAGGCCGCGGCTGAGTTCGGCACGTCTAAGGCGACGGCTTAGGTGAGGCTGTGCGGAAATCTGGCATACAGGCATCGCCAAGCCCTGCCTGAGGCGTCAGTGGATCTGTCCGCCTACCCCTTGGTGGGCTAGGCCAGGCTTTCACGCTGGGCGTCGAGCAGCGCCATAAAGGCTTTCGCCGCATTCGACAGGGTCCGCTCGGTGTGCAGGATATAGCCAAGCTGGCGGCTGAGCTGAATACCCGGCAGCGGCAGGCGCGCCACCTGTTCATCGAGCATGGTGCGCGGCAGCACGCTCCAGGCCAGGCCGATAGACACCATCATCTTGATCGTCTCCAGATAGTTGGTGCTCATGCCGATGTTCGGCGTCAGTCCTTCGGCGGCGAAGAGCTTGCTGACGATATGGTGGGTAAAGGTGTTGCCCCCAGGGAACACCGCCGGATGCCGCGCCACGTCGGCCAGGCTGATGGCGCCACTGCGCGCCAGCGGATGCTCGGGGGCGGCGACGAAGTCCAGCGGATCGTCCCACACCGCCACCGCTTTGACCGGCGCGTGGGTTTCCGGCGCCAGGGTGATCACCGCCAGCTCGGCGCGACCATGGAGGATTTCCTCATAGGCGACTTCCGAGTCGAGAAACTGGATATCCAACGCCACCTGCGGATGCGCCCGAGTGAAGGCACGCAGCAGCGGCGGCAGGCGATGCAGGCCAATATGGTGGCTGGTGGCGAGCGTCAGCCGGCCGCTGACCTCGCCGTTGAGGTTGGTCAGGGCGCGGCGGGTGTCATCCAGCACATTGAGAATCTGGTAGGCGCGCGGCAACAGGGCGCGGCCGGCCTCGGTCAGGCTGACTTCGCGACCCAGGCGGTCGAACAGGCGCACATTCAACTGCTGTTCGAGGCTGGCGATGCGCTTGCTGATTGCCGGCTGGGTCAGGTGCAGGCGTTCTCCAGCGCCAGAAAAGCTGCCAGTTTCGGCGATGGCGATAAAGGCGTTGAGGCTGGCCAGATCCATATTCGAATTCCTGCTGGTTATCCAAAGTATGAAAAATATGAATTTGAGTTATTTAATGCAAGTCCCTAGGATCGTCCACATAAGCCAAAGGGCTATTGAATAGCCGGGGCATAGCAACACGCTGATGAGGATTTTCTGATGGCCGGCAAAACGCTCTACGACAAGCTCTGGGACGCGCACGAGGTTAAACGTCGGGATGACGGATCGTCGCTGATTTATATCGACCGTCACATCCTTCACGAAGTGACCTCGCCGCAAGCCTTCGAGGGTCTGCGTTTGGCTGGGCGTAAGCCGTGGCGCATCGACGCCAACATCGCGACCCCGGATCACAACGTGCCGACCACGCTCGCCGAGCGTCAGGGTGGCATCGCGGCTATCGCCGACGAAGTCTCGCGCATCCAGGTGCAGACCCTCGACGATAACTGCGATGAGTTCGGCATCCTCGAGTTCAAGATGAACGACGTGCGTCAGGGCATCGTCCACGTTATCGGGCCGGAGCAGGGCGCGACTCTGCCGGGCATGACCGTAGTGTGCGGCGACTCGCACACCTCGACCCATGGTGCCTTCGGCGCTCTGGCTCACGGTATCGGTACTTCCGAGGTGGAGCATGTACTGGCTACTCAGTGCCTGGTCGCGAAGAAGATGAAGAACATGCAGGTGTTGGTCGAAGGGCAGTTGCCGTTCGGCGTTACCGCCAAGGACATCGTCCTGGCCATCATCGGCAAGATCGGCACCGCCGGCGGCAATGGCCATGCTTTGGAATTCGCCGGCAGCGCGATTCGCGATTTGTCGATCGAGGGGCGCATGACCATCTGCAACATGGCCATCGAAGCCGGCGCGCGCGTGGGCCTGGTGGCAGCGGACGAGAAGACTGTGGCTTACATCGAAGGTCGTCCGTTTGCGCCCAAGGGTGCGGATTGGGCTGCGGCGGTGGAGGCCTGGAAAGATCTGGTTTCCGACGCCGATGCAGTATTCGACAGCGTGGTCGAGTTGGACGCCACCCAGATCCAGCCGCAAGTGACCTGGGGTACTTCGCCGGAGATGGTCTTGCCGGTGGATGCGCATGTGCCTGACCCGAGCAAAGAAGCCGATCCGGTTAAAAAGGACTCGATCGAACGGGCCTTGAAATACATGGGCTTGGCGGCGAATCAGGCGATTACCGATATCCAGTTGGATCGCGTGTTCATCGGTTCCTGCACCAACTCGCGGATCGAGGATCTGCGCGCTGCCGCGGCTATCGCCAAAGGCCGCAAGGTGGCCTCGACTATCAAGCAGGCGATGGTGGTGCCGGGCTCCGGTCTGGTCAAGGCACAGGCCGAGCAGGAAGGTCTGCACACCATCTTCATCGAAGCAGGGTTCGAATGGCGTGAACCGGGCTGCTCGATGTGCCTGGCAATGAACCCGGACAAGTTGGGCAGTGGTGAGCATTGCGCCTCCACTTCCAACCGCAACTTCGAAGGGCGCCAGGGCGCCGGCGGGCGTACCCATTTGGTCAGCCCGGCGATGGCCGCAGCGGCCGCGGTGACCGGCCGGTTTATCGATGTACGCACACTTTCCAAAGAACCCGCGGCGAGCACAGGAGCCTGAGATGAAGCCTTTTACCCAGCATAGCGGTCTCGTCGCTCCGCTCGATCGTGCCAATGTCGACACCGACCAGATCATCCCCAAGCAATTTTTGAAGTCGATCAAGCGCTCGGGCTTTGGCCCGAACCTGTTCGATGAGTGGCGTTACCTGGATGTCGGCCAGCCGGGCCGGGATAATTCCAATCGCCCGCTGAACCAGGATTTTGTGCTCAACCAGCCGCGTTATCAGGGCGCCAGCGTGCTGTTGGCTCGCGAGAACTTCGGCTGTGGCTCCAGCCGCGAGCATGCGCCGTGGGCACTGGAGGAGTACGGTTTTCGCGCCATCATCGCGCCGAGTTATGCCGACATCTTCTTCAACAACAGCTTCAAGAACGGCTTGCTGCCGATCATCTTGCCGGAAGCTGAGGTCGATGAGCTGTTCCAGTTGGTCGAGGCCAATGAGGGTTATCAACTGAGCGTGGACCTGGCGGCACAGACCGTGACGCGTGCCGATGGCAAGGTGCTCGGTTTTGAGGTCGACGCCTTCCGCAAGCATTGCTTGTTGAATGGACTGGACGATATCGGCCTGACCCTGCAAGACCGCGAGGCCATTAGCGCCTTCGAGGTCAAGCATCGGCAAAGCCAGCCCTGGTTGTTCTGCGACGCCTGAAGCTTTCATGCGCGCTCCTACAAACTCGAGTAAAAGGCGGTGCCCGTGAGCGACCACCAGCAGGTAGTCCAGCGTCAGTTTGGTGAACAGGCCAACGCTTATCTGAGTAGCCAAGTGCATGCTCAGGGGGTTGAGTTCTCGCTGTTGCAGGCAGCGGTCGAGGGGCGCGCGGATGCGCGCGTGCTCGATCTTGGCTGTGGTGCTGGGCATGTCAGCTTTCACCTGGCTCCGCTGGTGGGGGAAGTGCTGGCGTATGACCTGTCGGCGCAAATGCTCGAGGTGGTCGCGGCAACTGCCGAACAGCGTGGGCTGGGCAATGTGCGCACCGAGCACGGGGCAGCGGAGAAGCTGCCGTTCGCCGATGGCGAGTTCGACTTCGTCTTCAGTCGTTATTCGGCGCACCATTGGAGTGATCTGGGTTTAGCGCTGCGAGAAGTGCGTCGCGTGCTCAAGCCGGGTGGCGTGGCGGCCTTCATCGATGTGATGTCGCCGGGCAGTCCGTTGCTGGACACCCATCTGCAGACGGTGGAAGTGCTGCGCGACACCAGTCACGTACGCGATTACTCGGTGGCCGAGTGGTTGCAGCAGGTCAGCGATGCCGGTCTCTATACGCGCAGCCATTCGCGCCAGCGTTTGCGCCTGGAGTTCGGCTCCTGGGTTGAGCGCATGCGTACGCCCGAGGTGTTTCGCGTGGCCATCCGCGCCTTGCAGGCTGCGGTGAGTGAAGAGGTGCGCAAGTACTTTGAAATAGCCGACGACGGCTCCTTTAGCACCGACGTTCTGGTGCTCTGGACTGAGCGTTAAGAGCAGGCCCTAAGACTTTGTTGGTCGGCTGGGGGCGCCAGAGCGCGCAATCCGCCACTTGAATTTAACGAGGAAAGGCATGAGCAAGCAGATTCTGATTCTTCCCGGTGACGGTATCGGCCCGGAAATCATGGCCGA
>JBOICE010000285.1:0-6902 GCA_050739815.1 Pseudomonas sp.
CTGCGGCCGAGGAAGACTTCACCTTCTTCCTCGGCGTACGCCAGCGGGCCGAGCTTCTCCGACAGGCCCCACTTGGTCACCATGTTGCGTGCGATGCCGGTGGCGCGCTCGATGTCGTTGCTCGCTCCGGTGGTCACGTTCTCCGCGCCGAACACCAGCTCCTCGGCCAGGCGCCCGCCGAACAGCGAGCAAATCGAGGAATTCAGCCGCTGCTTGGAATAGCTGTAGCGGTCCTCTTCCGGCAGGAACTGGGTCACGCCGAGCGCGCGGCCGCGCGGGATGATGGTGACCTTGTAGACCGGATCGTGGTCCGGCACCTTGAGGCCGACGATGGTATGGCCGGCCTCGTGGTAAGCGGTCAGGCGCTTTTCCTTCTCGGACATGACCATCGACCGGCGCTCGGCGCCCATCATGATCTTGTCCTTGGCCTTCTCGAAGTCGAGCTGGTCGACCAGCCGCTTGTTGGCGCGCGCGGCGAACAGCGCGGCCTCGTTCACCAGGTTGGCGAGGTCGGCGCCGGAGAAGCCCGGCGTGGCGCGCGCGATGATCGACGGCTGGACGTTGTCGTGCAGCGGCACGGCGCGCATGTGGACCTTCAGGATCTGTTCGCGGCCGCGCACGTCCGGCAGCGGCACCACCACCTGGCGGTCGAAACGGCCCGGGCGCAGCAGCGCCGGGTCGAGCACGTCCGGACGGTTGGTGGCGGCGATGACGATGACGCCGTCATTCATCTCGAAACCGTCCATCTCCACCAGCAATTGGTTGAGGGTCTGCTCGCGTTCGTCGTGACCGCCGCCCAGGCCGGCGCCACGATGGCGACCGACGGCGTCGATCTCGTCGATAAAGATGATGCAAGGCGCGTGCTTCTTCGCCTGCTCGAACATGTCGCGCACGCGGGACGCGCCCACGCCGACGAACATCTCGACGAAGTCGGAACCGGAAATGGTGAAGAACGGCACCTTGGCTTCGCCGGCGATGGCCTTGGCCAACAGGGTCTTACCGGTGCCGGGCGGGCCGACCATCAGCACGCCACGCGGGATGTGCCCGCCCAGGCGCTGGAACTTGCCCGGATCGCGGAGGAATTCCACCAGTTCGCCGACTTCTTCCTTGGCCTCGTCGCAGCCGGCGACATCGGCGAAGGTGGTCTTGACCTGGTCTTCCGAGAGTAGGCGCGCCTTGCTCTTGCCGAAGCTCATGGGGCCACCGCGGCCGCCGCCACCGCCCTGCATCTGACGCATGAAGAACATAAAGACGGCAATGATCACCAGGATCGGGAAGCTGGCCACCAGCAGCTGGGTCCAGATGCTCTGCTGTTCCGGCTGCTTGCCCTCGACCACCACGTTGTTGTCGATCAGATCACCCATCAACCCGCGATCCTCGACCGGCGGACGGATGGTCTTGAACGGCTCGCCGTCGCTGCGTTTACCGGTGATGACATAGCCATCCACCGTCACCCGCTCGATCCGCCCGTCCTTGACCTGCTCGATAAATTCCGAGTAGTTCAGCGTCTGCGGCTCGCTCGGGCTGGAGAAGTTGTTCATCACCGTCACCAGGACAGCCGCGATGATCAGCCACAGGATCAGATTCTTTGCCATGTCGTTCAATTAGCTACCCTCTGAAGCAGGCCCCGTCCTAGAACGTGCCTCGCATGACGGCTGGTTATATTTACCGGCCTAACTTACTACACAACTCCTACCCCTGGCAGGAACCGTCTGTAACCCTTTATGAGGTACTGGCGCTACAACGCAGCACCAACCCCGCAAACCAAAACACATCAAAACTTTAAAATTGGACTGAACCCAAGACTGTTGGTTTCAGTCTAGCCCTCCACGAAAGCCGCGGGCGAGCAGGTATTGCTCACGAGAACGGTCGCGCGAAGACAGAGGCTTGCGCATCTGCACCTTCTCGAACATAGCCCGCACCTGCTTGTGGTAAAGATCAAACCCCTCGCCCTGGAAGATTTTGATCAGAAAGTCGCCACCAGGACGTAACACCTGCCCAGCGAGATCCAGTGCCAGCTCACACAGGTACATGGCACGTGCCTGATCAGCCATCCTTACCCCACTCATATTGGGGGCCATATCGGAAATCACAAGGTCTACCGGATTATTACCGACGGCCTCAAGGATCTGCGCCAGAACGGACGCCTCGGTAAAATCGCCCTGAATAAAAGTGACATCTGGAATGCTGTCCATTTCCAAAATGTCCGAGGCGATTAAGCGCCCCTTGTCGCCAATCACCCGACTGGTTACCTGGGACCAGCCGCCTGGCGCCGCCCCCAGATCGACCACAGTGTTGCCTGGACGCAGAATGCGGTCCTTCTCCTGAATTTCTAGCAGTTTGTAGCTGGCGCGCGAACGGTAGCCGTCCTTCTGCGCCATCTTCACGTAGGGATCGTTGAAATGCTCTTTCAGCCAGTTCTGGCTTGTCTTGGAACGTGCCACTGGGCACCTCAAAATTAACGGGTCGTGATTAACTGGGCGGCCCCGGGGTCGCTCGGGTAAACTGGCCGCCGCTTTTTACCAGATCAGACGCAGGGGTCAGATTATGCCGCTCACTCAGGAGCAGAAGAAACAGTACAAATCTATCGGCCACCATCTGAAACCGGTATTGATTGTGGCTGACAATGGTTTGACCGAAGGTGTGCTAGCCGAATTGGAGCGCGCACTGAGCGATCACGAACTGATCAAGATCCAACTCAGGATCACTGAACGCGAAGATCGCTTAGCGGCGATCGCCGAACTGTGCAAAACCGCCAAAAGTGAATTGGTGCAAGCCATTGGTAAAATGGCACTGATCTATCGCAAGAACCCTAAAGCCAATAAGCAGCTGTCTAACGTCAGCCGCCACAGCTAAAGCCCCGATCCAGTCAGTGGCGCGCGCGGCGCGCCCTGCCACCCTCTTCGCCCGGCACCGGCTGCAGTACCAGCAGCAGACCGCACAGGGCCAGCACTAAATAATTAAACAGCAGCCAGCGCACACTCTCTGGCAGCCATTCGTGCACCGCGAAATAACTCGCAGCCATCAGCAAGACGGTCAGCAGCAGCTGACCACGAATATCGCGCCAAAGACTGGACCAGTGCTCGGCGTGCAGCAAAATCAACAACTGCAGAAAGGCACAGAAGGTCGCCAGCCCGACCAACATAGGGCTCAACGTGCCGGCGACCTCCTCAATCAACAGCGGCGCCAAACCCATTTTCCCTAAAGCCGGGAGCAGAACGAAGTGCAGCAGCCACAAGCCACCCACCCAGAAGGTCTGAGCCAGTTGCCAGCTGATCGCGCCCGCCTTGAGCGGCTGACGCTTAAAGATGACGGACTTCGACAATCTCGTACTCGATCAGACCGCTTGGGGTTCTCACGGCCACCACATCGCCCTCTTCCTTGGCAATCAAGGCACGAGCAATAGGTGAGCCGACTGAAATCTTGCCCAGCTTGATATCAGCCTCGTCCTCTCCGACGATCTGATAGGTCATGCGATCATCGGTTTCGACGTTGGCGATTTCGACGGTCGTGCCAAAAATCACTTTGCCGCTGGGCGCAATCGCCGCAACGTCGATGACCTGAGCATTCTGCAAGCGGCCTTCGATATCCCGAATACGCGCCTCGACCATCCCCTGCTGCTCACGGGCAGCGTGGTACTCGGCATTTTCTTTCAAGTCACCCAACTCACGCGCAGTGCCAATATCCTGGCTGAGTTTCGGGCGAATCACTTTGGTCAGATGATTCAGTTCTTCTTCCAGGACGCGAGCGCCCCGGACGGTCATTGGGTATTTAGTCATGCCTTCAATCCTGCGTGGAGATCCTGCAAGCGGCGTACGGTCTTCTCAGGACCGAACTTCAGCGCTTCACAGATCGCCTGACCACCCTCGATAGTGGTGGTGCAGCAGATCTTGTGCTGCAGGGCGTTACGACGAATGGAATAGGAGTCAGCGATCGACTGACGGCCTTCGGTAGTATTGATAATCAAGCTGACTTCGTCATTCTTGATCATGTCGACCACATGCGGACGCCCTTCGGTAACCTTGTTCACTCGGCGCACCGGCAAACCGGCCGCCTCGATGACCTTGGCCGTACCGGCCGTAGCGACGACTTCGAAGCCCAACCCGATCAGATCGCGCGCAACGCGCTCGACCATCGGCTTGTCATCCTCACGCACACTGATGAAGGCACAGCCACTGGTCGGCAGAATCTCGCTGGCGCCCAACTGAGCCTTGGCGAAGGCTTCGGCGAAGCTGTCACCGACACCCATCACTTCACCCGTGGACTTCATTTCCGGGCCGAGAATCGGGTCAACGCCAGGGAACTTGGCGAAGGGGAACACCGCTTCTTTCACGCTGTAGAAGTTCGGAATGATTTCTTCGGTAAAACCAACCTCCTTCAGCGTCTTGCCGGCCATAACCCGCGCCGCGAGCATGGCTAGCGATACACCAATGCACTTGGAGACGAACGGCACGGTACGCGAGGCGCGCGGGTTAACTTCGATCACGAAGATATCCTCGCCCTGCACCGCCATCTGCACGTTCATCAGGCCAACCACACCGAGTTCCAGGGCCATTTTCTTGACCTGATCGCGGATCTCGTCCTGGATATGCTTGGGCAGAGAGTACGGCGGCAGCGAGCACGCCGAGTCGCCGGAATGCACGCCCGCTTGCTCGATGTGCTGCATGATCGCGCCGATCACCACGTCAGTGCCGTCACAGACGGCATCGACATCGACTTCGATCGCGCAATTAAGGAAATGATCGAGCAGCACTGGGCTGTCGTTCGATACCTGCACCGCTTCGCGCAGGTAGCGCTTGAGTTCTTCCTCTTCGTAGACGATTTCCATCGCCCGCCCGCCCAACACATAGGACGGACGCACCACCAGCGGATAGCCAATCTTGTTGGCACCACGGATGGCTTCTTCTTCACTACGCACGGTGGCGTTCGGTGGCTGGCGCAGGTTCAGACGCTCGACCATCTGCTGAAAACGCTCGCGGTCTTCGGCACGGTCGATCGAGTCAGGGCTGGTACCGATAATCGGCACACCGGCCTCTTCCAGCGCACGCGCCAGCTTCAGCGGGGTCTGCCCGCCGTACTGGACGATCACGCCTTTTGGCTGCTCGACGCGGACGATTTCCAGCACGTCTTCCAGGGTCACCGACTCGAAGTACAGACGATCGGACGTGTCGTAGTCCGTAGAAACGGTTTCCGGGTTGCAGTTGACCATGATGGTCTCGTAACCATCATCACGCATCGCCAAGGCGGCGTGTACGCAGCAATAGTCGAACTCGATGCCCTGGCCGATCCGGTTCGGTCCGCCGCCAAGGATCATGATCTTGTCACGGTTCGACGGATTAGCTTCGCACTCTTCCTCATAGGTCGAGTACAGGTAGGCGGTATCGGTGGAGAATTCGGCCGCGCAGGTGTCGACGCGCTTGTAGACCGGGAACACTTCATGCTTGTGACGATGGCGCCGCAGGCTCTTCTCGGTGACACCCAACAGCTTGGCCAGGCGCGCATCGGAGAAGCCCTTGCGCTTGAGCTTGTACATGGCATCACGATCGATGGAGGCCAGACCCAGGGTTTTAACCCGCTCTTCTTCCTTGATAAGGTCTTCGATCTGCACCAGGAACCAATGATCGATCTTGGTCAACGCATAGATGTCGTCGCAGCTCATACCCGCACGGAAGGCATCCGCCACGTACCAGATACGCTCGGAACCCGGCACCGTCAGCTCGCGCTTGAGAATGCTGGCCGCTTCGGGATTGCTCGGATCGAGTTTGGGATCAAAACCGTTCACCCCGACTTCCAGGCCGCGCAGAGCTTTCTGCACCGACTCCTGGAAAGTCCGACCAATGGCCATGACTTCACCGACCGACTTCATCTGAGTGGTCAGGCGGGCATCGGCCTTCGGGAACTTCTCGAAAGCGAAACGCGGAATCTTGGTGACGACATAGTCGATCGCCGGCTCAAAAGACGCCGGAGTCTTGCCGCCGGTGATGTCGTTCTGCAGCTCGTCGAGGGTGTAGCCCACCGCCAGCTTGGCTGCCACTTTGGCAATCGGGAAGCCGGTAGCTTTCGAGGCCAGCGCCGAGGAACGCGACACCCGCGGGTTCATCTCGATCACCACCATGCGGCCGGTTTCCGGGCAGATACCGAACTGCACGTTGGAACCACCGGTCTCCACACCAATTTCACGCAGCACCGCCAACGAGGCGTTGCGCATGATCTGGTATTCCTTGTCGGTCAGCGTTTGCGCTGGCGCAACGGTGATCGAGTCGCCGGTGTGCACACCCATCGGATCGAAGTTCTCGATGGAGCAGACGATGATGCAGTTGTCCTTCTTGTCGCGGACCACCTCCATCTCGTATTCCTTCCAGCCGATCAGCGATTCGTCGATCAGCAGCTCGTTGGTCGGCGACAGGTCCAGACCACGGGCGCAGATTTCCTCGAACTCTTCACGGTTGTAGGCGATGCCACCGCCGGTGCCACCCATGGTGAAGGATGGACGGATGATGCACGGGAAGCCGACCTTCTCCAGCACGCCGTAGGACTCTTCCATGTTGTGCGCGATACCGGAAACCGGGCAGGCCAGGCCGATGTCTTTCATCGCCTTGTCGAAGCGCGAACGATCTTCGGCCTTGTCGATGGTGTCGGCGTTGGCGCCGATCATCTCGACGCCGAACTTGGCCAGCACGCCGTGCTTTTCCAGGTCCAGGGCGCAGTTCAGCGCGGTCTGCCCGCCCATGGTCGGCAGCAGGGCGTCGGGACGCTCCTTCTCGATGATCTTGGCCACGGTCTGCCACTTGATCGGCTCGATGTAGGTGGCGTCGGCCATGGCCGGGTCGGTCATGATGGTAGCCGGGTTGGAGTTCACCAGGATGACGCGATAGCCCTCTTCGCGCAGGGCTTTACAGGCC
>JBOICE010000286.1:0-3801 GCA_050739815.1 Pseudomonas sp.
GGTTGGCCCTGCTGCCGCGATGCCGCCCAGGCACAACAGCGCGCCGGCCAAGTGGGCAGGGCGCAGGCGATGCGAGTCCTGCGGGGTGATGAGCAAATGGCGCAGCAGGACCGGGGCGATGCTGCCGCGAAAACGCCGCTGCAAATCCTGGCTGCGGTGCCAGGCCAACGGCAACAAAACCCCGATTATGGCCAATAGCAGCCAGAGCGGACGGAGAAAGTGGAACGCGCCTGGATCGAATTCCATTCAAGTCTCCTGCGTCCGGCTGCGGTTGCCGGCCATGGAAACCCTGCCAGCCAGTGCGGCGATCAGGTGATACAGCGCAAGCAGGCCAACTGCCGCACCGAGCGGAATCCAGAACAGATCGCGCTTGGGTTGGTGGCTGAGCTTTTGCACCGTATGCGGGGTAAGACTGTCCAGGGTGGCGTAAACCTGATTCAGGGCATTGCTGTCTTCGGCGCGGAAGAAGCGCCCGCCGGTACTGAGGGAAATGTGCTGCAGCGCCTGCAGGTCGACTTTGTTGTCACCCGTGGCTTGCGGGTCGCCGATACCAATGGTGTGGATGACGATGCCTTTGCTGGCCGCCATCTCGGCTGCATGTTGCGGTGGAATGGCGCTGCCGGTGTCGTTGCCGTCAGTCAGCAGGATCAGCACCTTGTCCTGTTCCTGGGCGTTATCGAGCACCTTGATGGTCAGACCGATTGCGTCTCCGAGCGCAGTGTTTGGCCCGGCCATACCGATGCCCACTTCATCGAGCAGGATGCTCAGGCTGGCGTGGTCGAGCGTCAGCGGTGCTTGCGGGTAGGCGCCGGTGCCGAACACGATCAGGCCGAGGCGATCGTCTTTACGTTTGTCGATAAAGCCCCGCACCACTTGCTTCACCGCAGTCAGGCGATCCACCTGTTGGCCCTCGGCATTGGTGTAGTCGCGGGCCTCCATCGACTGTGAGATGTCGATGGCCAGCATCAGGTCGCGCACGGGCTGGCTTCGTTCGATGGGTTTTTCGACCTGGACCGGGCGTGCGACGGCCAGAACCAGCAGCGCCCAAACCAGCAGATTGAGCAGCAGTTGCCAGCGGCTACCGCGTGCACCTGACTGGCTGGGCGTCTGGCCGATGGCGCTGCTCATGGCGCGGAAGAAGGGCACACGCACGGCACTGCGGGCCTCGCGGTAGTCACTCAGGTAGCGATAAGCGAGCAGCGGCAACGGCAGCAATAGCAGCAGCCAGGGGTAATCAAGCTGCAGCATGGTGGGTCTCCACCCAGCGTCGGCTCAGTGCCAGCAAGGCCTCGCGCTCGGTGCTGGAAAGACCGCGCAGTTGGCAGTCCGTGGCGTAAGCGAGGTTCGCCAACTGCCGGCTAAAGCCTTTCGGCAGCGGTGCGGCGCTGGTTTTTTCCAGAAAGGCCTGCCAGTTCTCGCCGCTCAAGGCCGCGACGTCCGGACGTTCGGGCATGGACAGGGCCACGCGCTTGAGCAGTTCCGGCAGTTCGCGCAGGGCCGGGATGAGCCGCTCTTCATCGCCCAGCGTTTGTTCCAACTCGTCGAGGCGGGCGAGGGCTTCACGGCGATAGCGGTTGCGCTGCCAGTGCCACCAGCGCAAGCTCGCCCAGAAACCCAGACCGAGCAGCAGAATGAGCAGCAACGCCAGCCAACCCCAGGTCTGCGGGAAGTAGCTGACCGCCGGTGCGGGCAACGCCAGCTCCTTGAGCTGCTCCAGGCTTGCTGGTGCTGCAGCGGTCGTAATGGCCGCGCTCATCGTGGGGCTCCTTTGAGGCGGCCCATTTCACGACGCAATTGCTCCAGGGGTTCCTCACCGGTGCTGAACATCATCAATGGCACCTGGCTGCGGCGCAACAGGGTGGCTACGTCCTTCAAGCGACCGGTCAAAAAGTCGCCAAGCGGCTGGCGTACTTGCCGTCGCTCGACTGCCAGCTCAACTTGCAACTCACCCTGGGTGACCATCACACGGCCTGTTTCCGGCAGCTTCAAGGCCAGTGGGTCGTAAACCTGCATGGCGATCACGTTGTTGTGCGTCGAGAGTTCGCGCAGCAACTGCAAGGTACGTGGGCCTGCGCCAGCGAAGTCGCTGACGATGCAGATCAGGTGGTCGTGACCGGCCATGGCCAGTGTGTGTTGCAGCACCTTGTCGAGCTGGGCGTCAGCGTTTTCGGCTTCCGGCTGGCTGGCGCAGAGTGCGTGGTTCTGCCGGACGATGCTGGCGCAGAGCGACTCGACGCGGCTGCGGCTGCGTATCGGCGTGATGCGTTCGATCAGCGTGTCGTTGAATACCAGACCGCCGACCCGGTCACCGGCGTGAAAAACCATCCAGGCACTGAGGGCTGCCAGCTCGGCGGCCGTGGCGGATTTGAAGCTGCGCCGGGAGCCGAAGAACATCGTCATGCGCTGGTCGACGAGGATCAGCGCCGGGCGGTCGCGCTCTTCGGTAAAGGCCCGAACGAAGGCTTTGCCGTAGCGCAGCGAAGCGCGCCAATCGAGGTGACGCAGATCATCGCCCGGGTGGTAGCGGCGTAGCTCGTCAAAATTCAAGCCACGCCCGCGCAGGCGTGAGTTGTGATTGCCCGCAAGGATGCTCGACAAGGGTTGGCGGGCAAAAAAACTCAGGCCGCGAGTGCGATGTTCCACGGCCATTAACTGTGCCAGGGAGACATAGACGAACCCGTCTGCGTCCTGCCGTTGTCCTTGCATCATGCCCTCCATGTTTCGTCAATCCCAGGTTCTAAACCTGGAGCCCCCATTCACTCAGACTGGAATGGCCACTTTATCCAGCAACCGATCCAGCACCTGGTCGGCGCTCACGCCGTCGGCGACTGCGTCGTAGGAGAGCAGCAGGCGATGGCGCAGTACGGGGTGAACCACGGCGCGCACGTCGTCCGGCGCGACAAAGTCCTGCCCCTCCAACCAGGCATGCGCGCGGGCGGCACGATCCAGGCCAATGCCGCCGCGCGGGCTGGCACCAATGTTGATCCAGCGCGCCAGGTCGGCGTCGTACTGGCTTGGGTGGCGGGTGGCGTTGATCAGGTCGATCAGGTAACGGTCAATCGCCGCGGACACATGCACGCCGCTGACTTCCTGGCGCGCGGCGAAGATCGCCGCCTGCGCCAGTTGGGCATTGGCGGCGGGCTTGCCCTGCCCATTGGCTTGTTCCTCGGTGCGCAGCATGCGCAATACCTGGCTTTCGTCTTCTGCCTTGGGGTAGCCCAGCAGGACCTTCATCAGGAAACGGTCCATCTGTGCCTCGGGTAGTGGATACGTGCCTTCCTGCTCGATTGGGTTCTGGGTGGCCAGCACCATGAACAGCTGGGGCATCGGGTGGCTGATGCCGGCCACGGTTATTTGCCGTTCCTCCATGGCCTCCAGCAGCGCCGATTGCACCTTGGCCGGGGCACGGTTGATCTCGTCCGCGAGTATCACGTTGCCAAACAAGGGGCCGGGCTGGAAGCGGATCTCATTGCGGCCCTCGACTTGATTGAGCACCTCGGCACCGGTGATGTCCGAGGGCAGCAAGTCCGGGGTGAACTGGATGCGACTCATCTTCGCGTCCAGGTGTTTGGCCAGGGCTTTGACCGTGCGAGTCTTGGCCAGGCCCGGGAGGCTTTCCAGCAGCAGGTGGCCGTTGGCGAGCAGGCCGAGCAGGACCTGGCGGATCACCTCGTCCTGACCGAGCACTGCCTGAGCAATGCTGGACTGCAAGCTGAGGATGTCGTCGCGTACGCTCATGGGGTTTCCTCGTGGAACTAACTCAAAGCAGCACAATGGCGCGAAGATCGGGCGAGAGATCCA
>JBOICE010000287.1:0-7486 GCA_050739815.1 Pseudomonas sp.
GGCTATCAAGTCCGAGCAGGCTTGGCCGCTATACTGACGCAAGTTAAGTGCACGGCCGGCCCGGACGGGGCGGCATTATACATGTCATGCCCCGCCCCCCGAAGCGGGCATTTTCGACAGGTTGTAAGGGCGTGTTAACAGTTATTTGCCGGTTGCGACGGAGCTCCATTTTGCGCAGGGCAAGAAATGAGGAGAGAAGTTTGGTTATTCCAAATGAACGACGAATGACGCCGCACTGCGCAAAATGGGGCCCGTCCCTTCGGGTTGCGTCCCAAACTGGGTCATGCTGCGTTCCCGCCCTTGGTAAGGGAGCGACCATTACCTGCGGACGGCGCCTTGCCTGGCCCAATTTGGGACGGCAACGCAATCCGGCAAATAACTGTCAGCACGCCCTCATATGAGCGAAATCAGCAGTTCTCGCCCGCTTCCGCCGACTACGCCGACGGCATGTCCGAGCGCGGCCGCAACTGACCTGGCGCTCAAACTGCTGCAACCTTTGGAAGGTCTACTGGCCAAAGGCGAGACCGCCAAAGCCGAAGTCATCGCCCTCAAAGAGACCGCACAAAGCTTCCAGGTCCTGCTCAAGCTGACCCTCGACAGTGGCCGCCAAGCGACCATACAGGCCAGCAGCTCCATGCCGCTGGCACAAGGCACTGCGCTAGCGGTCACCGCCCTCTCGGAAACACGCCTGGCCATGCTGCTGCAGACTGGTGGCGACAAACCCTTGACCAGCCTGGATCTGGATTTGCTGCCAACCGGCACGCTAATCCAGGGCAAGGTGATCGCCACCGAACAAATCGTTCAAGCTAAAGCGCAACAAGTGCTCTACAAAGTCTTGGTCAGCCTGCTCAACACACCGCTCGCCGGTAGCAAATTGGCGATTGAAACGCCACTTCCCTTGCCCCTCGGCAGCCTACTGACCGCCCAGGTGCAAGGCAGCCAGGCGCTGAGCTTCTTGCCCCTGAGTGGTCGCCTGGATCAGCTGGAACTGGGTCAACAACTGGCCGCCCAACAAAACCGCCAAGGCTCGTTGGAGGGGCTGTTCAAGGCCCTCCAAGGCCTGGGCGAGCAGGAGGGCTTGCCTGAGGGGCTGCGTACCAGTATCGACAAACTCCTCGGCGCCACTGCAGATGTCAGTCAGCTCAGTGATGCCAAAGGGCTGGCACAAGCCCTGGAGAAAAGTGGTGTGTTTCTCGAGGCCAAACTGCTCGGCGGGCATACCGCCGCCTTGCCGCAGGATTTGAAAGCCAACTTGCTCCGCCTGATCGCTCAGCTCTTGCCTACTCTGCCGCCAGGTACGCCACTCAGCCCGGCGAACGCCGGCAGCACACTCGCGCAGGCACTCCCGGCCTTTGTCCGCAACGCCCTGGGCTCTCTCGGCCAAGCGGGTTCTCGCCAACAAGCACTGAGCTTTCCGCTCCCCGCCAAGCTGCTGCAAGCCATGGAGGGTGAGGCCGATCTGGAAACCCTGCTTAAACTGGCCGCCGCCGCCGTCGCGCGGCTGCAAACGCATCAGTTATCGAGCCTAGCGCAAACCCAGTTGACCCCAGAAGGCAATTTGCTGACCACCTGGCAGCTGGAACTGCCAATGCGTAATCAGCAAGAACTGCTACCACTGCAGCTCAAGCTACAGCGCGAGGAGCACTCCAAACCGGGCAAAAAGGAACAACAGGAAATAGTCTGGCGGGTCGAGCTCGCTTTCGACCTTGCCCCACTCGGGCCACTGCAGGTGCAGGCGCAGCTGGCCCGCGGCAGCCTGACCAGCCAGCTGTGGGCCGAACGAGCCAGCACCGCTGACCTGATCGATGCCGAGCTCAGCCACCTGCGCGACCGTCTTACGGCAAGCGGCCTCAACGTTGGCGAATTGGCCTGCCGCCAAGGCACACCGCCACAAGGCCAACGCACCTCCCTCGAACAGCGCTGGGTCGACGAAACCGCATGAGTCCAATCCCTTGCCGCCTGACAACTTTGCCGGCTGCGCTGCGCAGCTCCGCGCCGCGCCGCACGCGTTGCACTGCCTGGCCGCGGCGAGCCGGCCTTCGCGCAGCATCTTTGAGGGGGACAGGGAGCCGGAATGAAACGTCAAACCCCACGCCAAGCCATCGCCCTCAGTTATGACGGGCTGAGTGCACCGAACCTTACCGCCAAAGGCGATGACGAATTGGCCGAGGCGATACTGGCGATCGCCCGCGAATACGAAGTGCCGATCTACGAGAACGCCGAACTGGTGCGCCTGCTGGCACGCCTAGAGCTGGGTGATGCGATTCCTGAAGCGCTCTATCGCAGCATTGCCGAGATCATCGCCTTCGCCTGGTACCTGAAAGGAAAATGTCCGGCAGGTTTTGAACAAGACCGCGATATCACTCCACCGTTGCCACTGCTCACTGGCCCGGCGCGCTAAAAGCCACAACCTCACCCTCTGCACCTTTACCTAACGGGAAGTCGAATAACTGCCAGGCGAAGTAGCCGCCACGAAAGTAGAAGACCTGCCGATAGCCCCACTTCACGGCCAACTGCGTCGCCAAGGCCGCACTCGGACAGACTTCGCTGTCGCAATACAGCACCAATGGCACGTTACGCGGCAAGCGCTGCAACTCCAGGCTGCCAAAACGATCAGCCAAGTCCAGGTGCACCGCACCATACACATGCCCCCAACTCCACTCACGCGTCGCCCGCACATCGATGAACAGCACGCCATAGTCATATAAACGCTTGGCCTGCAGGACGTTCACGGTCCTCGCCCCCACCACCTGCAGCGGCGCCTCTTCGGCCTGAACGTGAGCAAAGGCCAGCAACCAGAGCAGCAATAGCGGCAATAGCGGCAAACAACGGTACATAGCACACCCGCCTCAGGCCAGGAGATCCTAAGTTTCAGATTAGGCAGGCCGGGATGCTCAGCTAGGAACTAATTGACTAAGGACAAGGCAAGGCTAAGAACCCACAAGACTAATGGCGGGCATGGAAAGCGAGGGTAAGAGGATTTAGTGCGATCGCTAGCGTTTCGACTGGTGCAACTTACTGACCAGCTCGGCTTCCGCCCTACTCAACCCGCAGGACTGCGTCAGGTCATCGACGCTGGCCCCCAAACCGACCAACCGGGCAGCTTGAGTGAAGGACAGGCTGCTGGGGTCGCGCTGTTCCATCTGGGTCAGTTTGTCGGGCAATGGCGCCACGGTGCGGCGCAACTCATACAGTTCTTCGCCCATGCGGATGCTACCCGTGAGGTAGGTATCCAGGCGCTTGCTCAGGTCTTTGATACGCTGATCCCGTCCGGCATCGCGCTTGGCTTGCAGCAGCGCTTGCCTGGCAGACTCGCGCTGCTTACCAACCAGCCACAGGCAGGCGCTGGCAAGCACCACGCACACCAGGGCCAGGGCAATCAGCGCGATTTCCAACATAAGTCAGATGCACTCCAACTCGGACCATTCTTCCTCGGACATCATCTTGTCCAGCTCGACCAGAATCAGCAATTCGCCGTTCTTGTTGCAGACGCCCTGGATAAACTTGGCCGATTCATCGTTGCCGACGTTAGGCGCGGTTTCGACCTCGGACTGACGCAGATACACCACTTCGGCAACGCTATCGACCATGATGCCGACCACTTGTTTATCCGCCTCGATGATAACGATACGGGTGTTATCGGTCACTGCCGCAGAGTCCAGGCCAAAACGCTGACGGGTATCGATCACCGTCACTACGTTGCCGCGCAGGTTGATGATACCCAGCACATAGCTCGGCGCGCCCGGCACCGGAGCGATCTCGGTGTAGCGCAGCACCTCCTGGACCTGCATCACATTGATGCCGTAAGTCTCGTTATCCAGGCGGAAAGTCACCCACTGCAGAATGGGATCTTCGGAACCTTGTGCAGACGTTTTCTTCATATCCCTAGCCTCATCAGAACCGCTCGTGCGGCGCGCGGGTGCACCCCGCTGTCGTTACTTCAAAGCCCCGCACTCGGCGAGGCTGCTCCATCGTTCAGTGCAGGTGCCCATTGGCCATGCGCTTGGTCGCGCCACTGGCGATCAACTCGGCAAGCACCGAAACATCCAGCAGCGCGCACATGTGCTCAATCACCGTGCCGGCCAGCCAGGGCCGCTGACTACGTTGACTGCGCCATTTGATCTCGTTCGGGTCAAGGCGGATCGAGCGGCTGACCTGATGCACGGCCAGCCCCCACTCGTAGCCCTGCACGGATATCACATACTGCAAGCCCTGCCGAAAATCGTCACGGTAGCGATCCGGCATCACCCAGCGCGCAGTATCCAGCACCTTCAGATTGCCAGCCTGGCAGGGCAGTATGCCGAGAAACCAATCCGGCTGGCCGAATAAAGGTGTCAGCTCTTGACCTGCCAGAGGGTAGATCGACCCCAGACACACCAGTGGCACGGCCAACGTCAGACCTGCAACATCGAACAGCAGGCACTCGAAAGGTTCTTCGGCCCAGCTCGGGCGCCCGTCAAGCTGCAAGGCTGGCGGCGTACTCTTGAGCGGTTCAGGTATATGTACCTCGGCCACCGCTTCGATCAGCCGCGCTGGCATTGCCGCCGGCTGCGGCATCTCGGTAGTGGGTTGCAACCGCTCAGGCCGCTCAGCCAGCGCCACCGGCGACGGCATTGCTGACGGAGCCTGACGCGCATCGCGCACTTGCTCTTCGAGCACCGCAGCCTCGAACTCGTCGAGACTGACCGCGTCAGCCAATTCGACAGCAGCCTCCTGCAGCAAGCTATCCAGATAGGACTGCAAAGCCAGTTGGGGGCGCGTGGCGGTAGCGACAGAACGGCTCATAGGTGGAACCCGTAAAAGTGATCTGTCCAACCTATCGGCCGACCTACCGATAGACTTGAGCACTGCTCATCGGCAAAAACCTGCATCTAGGCTACCTGCGCCGCTGGCGGCTGACCCAACAGATGCTTGAGCAACGCTCGATAAGCCAACACCCCACGGCTCTTGTCGTCGAATTGCGACGGCGTCAACCCTGCGCGACTCGCATCGCGCAGGCGTGTATCCACCGGAATATAAGCCGGCCATAGGTGCTCAGGGTAAGCATTGCGCAATGCCCGCAGGGTGCTCAGCGAGGCTTGCGTACGCCGGTCAAACAGCGTCGGCACGATGCTATATGGCAACTCCTGTTTGCGCGAACGGTTGATCATAGCCAAGGTGCCCACCATCCGCTCCAGGCCCTTTACCGCAAGGAATTCGGTCTGCACTGGGATGACCAACTGATGACTGGCGGCCAGCGCATTGACCATCAGCACACCGAGCAGCGGCGGGCTGTCGATGATTGCGTGATCAAACTCTGCATCCAACTGCGCCAGGCTTTTGGTGATCACCAAGCCCAAACCGCTTTGGCCTGGGGACTGACGCTCCAGCGTCGCCAGCGCGGTACTTGAAGGCAGTAGCGAAATAGCCTGATTACTGGTCGATAGCAGTAACTGCCCAGGCAAGCCTTGCGGCACATTGCCCTGATGCAGGAATAGATCGAAAGCACTGTGCTCAAGGACGTCGGGATCATGCCCAAAATAACTGGTCATGGAACCGTGGGGGTCGAGATCGACCACCACCACCCGCTTGCCAGCATCGGCCAACAGGCCTGCCAGTGCGATGCTGGTGGTGGTCTTACCGACACCACCTTTTTGATTGGCTACTGCCCAGACTCTCATGTTCTTCGTCCTCCCGGCTCGCCGCTAGGCTCACCGAGAACTGGCGCCACCCTTATAGGGCTGGCGACGGGGAATTGACGGCACCCGCTGCGGGAACCTGCGCTGCTGGCATTGCTGCAGGTTGCATGCCAGCCCGTTGCAGTGCGCTATCGGATTTGGCGCGGGCGCTACCCACACTACTGACGCTACGCCGTACATCGAGGTTGCGCGAAATCACCAGCACAACTCGACGGTTACGGGCACGCCCATCCGCCGAGGCATTGTCCGCTACCGGCTGGAACTCACCATAACCCACTGCGGCCAAACGCGCGGGATTGAGCCCATCCAGCGCCAGCATCCGCACGATGCTGGCGGCCCGCGCCGATGACAGCTCCCAATTGGTCGGAAACTGCGCGGTTTTAATCGGTAGATTGTCGGTGAAACCTTCGACGTGAACGGGGTTGTCATAGGGCGCCAGAATCTTGGCAACCTTCTCGATGAGCGTGAACGCCGCTTCGTTGGGAATCGCATCCCCACTGGGGAACAACAAACTGGAATTCAGCTCGATCTCCACCCACAGCTCATTCCCGCGCACCGTCAGTTGTTCAGTCTTGATCAAGTCGCCAAATGCGGTTCGCACACTGTCGGCGATCTCCTGCAAGGCCTTGCTAGAGTCCTCCTGCCCCTGCGTGCTGTCTTCGTCTTGCATACGCTCAGGCTCGGTGGTCAACGGCCGTTCTTCGCCCACCGGGATGGGTTTGATGGCACGATCCGGCTGATTGAACACCCCGACCAGCGTATCGGAGAGAATCTTGTACTTGCCCTCATTGATCGAGGAGATCGAGTACATCACCACAAAAAAGGCGAACAGCAGCGTGATGAAATCGGCGTAGGAAACCAGCCAGCGCTCGTGATTTTCATGCTCTTCTTGATGACGCCGACGGGCCATATCAGGCTCTGCCGTTGTTCAATGACGAACCGCTTTCAGGCACAACCCGAAGGGACGGGCCTGCTGTTGTGCAGGACTGCGTCACTCGTCGCTCGTTTGAAATAGCCAAACCACACTCCTCGCGCCTTGCCCTGCGCAACAGCAGGCTCCGTCGCGGCCGTCATTGAACATCAACAGAGCCTTTAGTCCATGAAGCCTTGCAGCTTCAGTTCAATTGAGCGCGGGTTCTCGCCTTCTGCAATGGAGAGAACCCCTTCCAAAAGCATTTCGCGATAGCGCGACTGGCGCAGGGCAATGGCTTTGAGCTTGTTGCCAATCGGCAACAGCAGCAGGTTAGCGAAACCCACGCCGTAGATAGTGGCGACGAACGCCACGGCGATGCCACTGCCGAGCATGCTCGGGTCAGCCAGGTTGCCCATGACATGAATCAGGCCCATCACTGCGCCAATGATGCCGATGGTAGGCGCGTAACCGCCCATGCTCTCGAACACCTTGGCAGCTTGAATATCGCGCCCTTCCTGGGTGTAGAGATCGACTTCGAGAATGCTGCGAATCGCCTCCGGCTCGGCACCATCGACCAGCAACTGAAGACCTTTGCGCGCGTAAGGATCGGGCTCGACATCGGCCACAGCCTCAAGACCGAGCAGACCCTCCTTGCGCGCCGTCATGCTCCAACCCACCACCCGGTCGATACCGCCGGCCAAATCCACCCGCGGCGGAAAAAAAATCCACCGCAGCACTACCAGCGCACGCTTGAAAACGCTCACCGGAGCCTGCAGAAATGCCGCGCCCAAGGTGCCGCCAATCACGATCAAAGCCGCCGGACCATTCAACAAGGCACCGACATGCCCACCCTCGAGGTAATTACCACCAAGGATGGCCACGAACGCCAGAATGA
>JBOICE010000288.1:0-5624 GCA_050739815.1 Pseudomonas sp.
TGCTGCCAATCGCGGATCAACGCCTCACAACCCACCGCGGCGAAGCGCCCGGCAGCATCGCCGACCTCATCACCTTCGAGGATGCAGACCACGCCAAAGCCTTCGCCGCGCTTCATGCAGGCGCTGATCATATCCAGGTAGCGCGCCTCGAAAATTTGCAAATCGAGCACGCAACCCGGGAATAACACCGCATTCAGGGGAAACAACGGCAGCATCTTCTCACGCTCCTTCTTCCGCGGCCCGCTCGCACGTAGCCGCCACACTCGCCTGCGCAACAGCGCGGGGAGATCACACCATCAACGCTACAAGCAACGGTAGCAACACTGCGGTGGCTACCCCCATCAAACTCATCGCCAACGCGGCAAAGGCGCCACACTCTTCGCTTTCCTGCAGCGCCCGCGCCGTGCCGACCGCATGCGCAGTCAGGCCCAACGCCATGCCTTGCGCAGCATGATGGTGCACGCCAAAGCGGCGCAGCAACTCGGGGCCGAGAATCGCACCAATCACCCCGGTGATCAGCACGAACACCGCGGCCAAGGCGGCGATGCCGCCGATCTGATCCGCCACCAACATGGCAATCGGTGAGGTCACCGATTTCGGCGCCATGCTCATCAGCATCCTATGCTCGGCGCCAAACAGCCAGGCCAGCGCCACACCCAATGCGGTCGCCATGACCCCAGCAACCACCAGGGTCAGCAAGGTTGGCCAGAGCAATTGGCGAATCCGCCGCAAGTTAAGAAACAGCGGCACCGCCAGCGCCACGGTTGCAGGGCCGAGGAAGATGGTCAGCACCTTGGCACTTTCACGATACTCGGCATAGTTCAGGCCGCACGCCAGCAACACACCGATCACCGCGAGCATCGATACCAGCACCGGCTGCAGAAATACCCAGCGAGTTTTCTCGTACGCACTCAGGGCAAGCTGATACGCGCCCAGAGTCACCCCGACGCCGAATAGCGGATGGTGGATCAGCGCCTGCCAGGCGCCGTGCCAATCGAGATTCATCTGTCCTCCCGCCGACGTTCTTGACGCTCGATCAGCTTCTGCATCAGCCAACCGGCGAAGACCAGGGACAACACCAGCGACAAACTCAACGCCCCGACCACGGCCCAGAAATCCGCGGCAATCGCCTTGGCATATACCATTACACCAACCGCCGCGGGCACCAGCAGCAACGGCAGGTAGCGCAACAAGCTGGAGGCCGCCAACGTCAATGGCTCGCCCACTTCGCCACGCACCATCAGGAACACCAGCAGCAGTAGCAGGCCGACGATCGGCCCAGGCAGCATGGGCAAGAGCAGCACATTGATTGCGCTGCCGAGCAATTGGAACAGCACCAGCCAGGTCAGGCCGCGTAGCAGCATGGGAGTCTCCGATTCAGGTCACAGCGAGCCACTCGAGATCGCGGCGGCGCAGGGCTACGCGGGTTCGGCCCAGGCCGCTATCGCGGCCCGCAACATCACAGCAGATATCCCTCAGCGGGAATTACCGGCAGCGAACTCAGCACCCTCAACCTTGACCCGCGAGTCACGGCAAAGCCCATAAGCCCGGCCATTATAAGCATGCGAAGCGAACCGCTATAACCCGCCATTCGCCGCAACGATCCAGGCTTGACCCCATGCCCGGCACATGATGATCTACACCCCACGAGGATCTAATTCAAAAACAACAAACCCGTCTCCTCAAGGAGGAATTATGCCGTTCGTACCCGTTGCAGAACTCAAAGGCTATGTGGGCAAGGAACTGGGGCGTTCCGATTGGCTGACCATCGACCAAGAACGCATCAATCAATTCGCCGCATGCACCGGCGACCACCAGTTCATTCACGTCGACCCGGAGAAGGCCAAGCTGACCCCGTTCGGCACTACCATCGCTCATGGCTTTCTCTCGCTGTCGCTCGTACCCATGCTGATGGAAAAAATCATGATCATGCCGCAAGGCCTGAAAATGGCGGTCAACTATGGCCTCGACAGCGTGCGCTTCATCCAACCGGTCAAGGTCAACTCCAAGGTGCGACTGATCGTCAACCTGACCGACGCCAACGAGAAAAACCCCGGTCAATGGCTGCTCAAGGCCAAGGTCACACTGGAGATCGAAGGCCAGGAAAAACCGGCCTACATCGCCGAGCCTCTGACCCTCTGTTTCGTCTGAGTCATAACGGCTACAACGGGGCGCATACAGCGCCCCGTTGCGTTTTCAAGTCATGATCTCGCCGCACGCGCATTAACGCCTTTACGGCATACTTCAGTGACTCCCAAGCCCGACCGGCTCCTTTAGGACGTCTTGCATGCGCCGCCTGTTTCTTGCCCCTTTGGCCCCATTGACCCTTGCGCTATTGCTCGCTGCCTGCGGTGAAGGCGAGCCACTGACCCCGCCAAATGCCGTACTGCCGGATGGCGGCCGTTACCGTGGCGAAGTGCTCAATGGCTTATTACAAGGCCCCGGCCGAGTGGATTACGCCAATGGCAGCTGGTTCCAGGGCCAGTTCAAGGATGGTCAACCGGAAGGCCTCGGCAAATGGCAGGGACCGAGTGGCGAGTCCTACGTCGGCGAGTTTCACCAGGGCCTGTTCGATGGCCAAGGCAAGCTCACCTATAGCAACGGCAGCTCCTATGAAGGCGGCTTCAAACAGGCGCGCATGGAGGGCGAAGGCACCCTCAAGCAAGACGGCCTGAGCTACCGCGGCGAGTTCAAGCAGGATCGCTACCACGGCTTCGGCAAACTCGAACGGGCCGACGGCAGCAGCTTCCAGGGCCGCTTCGTGCAAGGCCAGCCCGACGGCGAAGGCGTGCGCAGCGACGGCAGCGGTAACCAGTTCAGCGGCAATTTCAAACAAGGCTTACTGAACGGCACTGGCAGCTACAAAAGTAGCGCCGGTGACTTCTACAGCGGTGACTTTCGCGACGACCAGTTCCACGGCAAGGGTCGCTACGAGAGTGCCGACGGCGATGTCTGGCTGGGCCAATTCGCCGAGGGCGCACTGAACGGCAAAGGCGAATACCACGGCGCCGATGGCGGCCACTATGCAGGCCTGTTCCGCAACTGGAGCTACCACGGCGAAGGCCGCCTGACACTCACCGACGGCAGTGTCTACCAAGGCCACTTCGCCTCAGGCAGTTACGACGGGAGTGGCAGCCTGACCTTGACCGATGGCACTGTGCAAGCGGGTATCTGGCAGCATGGGCTACGCGTGCGTGATAGCCAGGGCAAGGCGCTGCCCGACCCGCTGGAGATTGGCCTGCTCGAACAGGGCCACTTGCTTGAACAGGCCATCGCCGCACTTCCCGCCTCCACCCCGGCAATTGAGCTCTACAGCCTGACGCTCGCCGGTGACGGCAAGCAGAGCGTGTTCCTGCGTGAAGCCGATTACGTCAACCACATGCTCGGCGAACGCTTCGGTGCGCGTGGGCAGATCACCCTGGCCAACCACCGCGACCATCTCACCGACCGGCCGCTGGCAACCCGCGAAAGCCTGACCCGTGCGGTACGCGCACTCGCCGAACGCAGCGGCCCTGAGGACCTGATTTTCATCTACCTCACCAGCCATGGCTCACGCAGCCATGAGCTGAGCCTTGACCAGCCGCGCCTGCAGCTCGCCGATCTAGCGGCCGACGAACTGGCCGCGCTGCTGCAACCACTCAAGGAGCGACACAAGGTCGTGGTGATCTCCGCGTGCTTCTCCGGCGGCTTCATCCCGCCGCTGAAAGACGAAAAAACCCTGGTGATTACGGCGGCGCGGAGCGACCGGGTGTCGTTCGGCTGCTCGGAAGAAAATGACTTCACCTATTTCGGCCGCGCACTGTTTGCCGAAGCCTTGAGCCAAACCGATGATCTCGAACGCGCTTTCAGCCTGGCCAAAGCCAAGGTCGCCGAGCGCGAAAAGGCCGATGGCTTCGAGCCCTCGGAACCACAGATCTGGGCGCCGAAAGCGGTACTGACACATTGGCGCAAGCTGCGCGAAAGCCAAGCCAAGTCTGCACTCACGGCAGCCACCAGCGACAAAACCAGCGCCAGCCACTGATGTGCGGCCGCGCTAATACGTACAAGAGTTGGCACGTGGGTGTTGTCGCCGGGCAAGTCGCTGTGACGAGACATAGCCAGGCCCTGCCGGGGTGAGCTAATGCGCTATGGCGGCAGAGGACGCCGGCAAAATTGAACGGTTATTTTTGAGACAGCACACTAGACTCACCTGTATCTGCACAGAGACACGATTCATGTACCTAACGCCCCAGCATATTCTGCTCGCCGGTGCCACCGGCCTGACCGGTGAGCACTTGCTCGATCGCCTGCTCAACGAGCCGACGGTGACGCGCGTGCTGGCGCCGACCCGGCGGCCGCTGGCCGAGCATCCACACCTGGATAACCCGCTGGGTGAGCTGCAAACCTTGCTGCCATTGCTGACAGGCCCGCTGGACATTGCCTACTGCTGCCTCGGCACCACGCTGAAACAGGCCGGCTCGCGGGAAGCCTTCCGCGCTATCGATCACGACCTGGTACTGGAAGTCAGCCTGCGTGCTCGTGCCCTCGGCGCCCGGCACTTCCTCGTGATCAGCGCCCTTGGCGCCGACGCCAACTCATCGGTGTTCTACAACCGCGTCAAAGGCGAGCTGGAAGCAGCACTGAAGGCACAGGACTGGCCACAACTGACGATTGTCCGGCCGTCCCTGCTGCTTGGCCCCCGCAGCGAGTTCCGCCTCGGCGAGCGCCTGGCCGCCCCGCTGATGCGCTGGGCCCCAGGCAAATACCGTGGTATTCGGGCCTGCACCCTGGCTCGCGCGCTCTGGCGCCTGGCTCTGGAAGAGCAGGACGGGGTACGCATCGTGGAATCGGATGAGCTCAGAAAGCTCGGACGCTAAACACGCCCCCCCTTTTGTGACGCCGCCACAGCCCTGCTGCTGCGCACGGCGCCAGCCAACTTACAGATGAGATCCAGCGCCATGAGCACCTCTCCCGCCAACCTCCTTGCCGCTCTCGAGTCGGCCGACATGCTTGAGATTAACGGCCTCTACGCCTGGCAGTTTGAGCTGGACCTGGACGCCGAGCGCGCGCTATCGATCGAGTGCATGGACGGGCGCACCCTGCGCAAATGGCAGTTCAGCCGCACCGAACTGCTGGCCGCTACCTTCTCGCCGGCAACGCAAAGCTGGAGCCTCTCGGACAGCAGCGGCGCGCATGACCTCAAATGCCTGAGTGGCGTAACGGCCGACAACTCTGATCAGGTTGAAGACGCCGAAGACGCTTAAGCAACCGCTGCTCACGACTGCCTCTAGTGCTTGCGCGCTGGATTGGCGAAACCTGATTGGCATCCGCCACTTTGACCGAATAGCCCGCAGCCACTGGCTGCCGACCTTGCTATGGTCTTAGTTCTCGTCGACTAACGGAGTTGCCTATGGGCCTGTACAGCCGCCACATCCTCCCGCACCTCATCGACCTCGCCTGCGGCATGGGCGAGGTGATGAAAGCCCGTTCGAAGATTGTTCCGCAGGCCCAGGGTCGCGTGCTGGAGATCGGCATCGGTAGCGGGTTGAACCTCGAATTTTATGACCCGGCAAAAGTAAGCACGATTATCGGCGTCGACCCGGCGGCCGAAATGCAGGCGTTGGCTCGCGAGCGCGCGGAACGCA
>JBOICE010000289.1:0-7411 GCA_050739815.1 Pseudomonas sp.
GCAAGGCGGGTCATCATTTCGTCAGCACCGTCGCGGGTAAATGTGGCTGCGATTACCTTGGTGCCGGAAGTCGCAAGTAGGCGGATGATCTTTTCGATCAACGTCGTGGTTTTGCCTGAGCCGGGTCCAGCCAGAGCAACGCAGTGGCCCGGCTCAGTGATGAATTGCAGCTGGGCGGGCGTGAAGCTCAAGAGGCGACAACTTCTGCAGTGGCGGCATCCACGGAAACGGCCTTGCGGTCGGCTTCGTGGATCTGACTGGGTTGTGCTGCCATTGCTGCTTCGGGATTCGGCTGCGCTTCGACGGCAAGCTCCGCCTCAGTGGAAACGATGGCCGACGCAGCGGCGATTTGGAGGTCATGGCCTTCGCTGAGGGTAATAGCATCCATCACGTCACTGTCATTCTTGGCATCTGCTACCAGCGACGTCGCCAGTTCAGCAACGTCGGCTTTCAGCTTGACCGCTTCGGGATCATTGGCGGCCAGGTTCGAGGTCGCCTTGTCAAGCAACTTGAAGCAAAGTGCGCGCGCACGCGTTACGTCGGCTTTCACTGAATGCAGGGCGCGCTTGATTTCACGGGCACCGCCGTGGAATTCCTGCGAACCCATCAGGCCCTGAAGCCAGCACGCTGTGGCACGGGCAATGAACTCATCGGCCTCAATCAGCAGGTCCAGATAGGCATTGGCATGAGGTGAGGCGATCGGTGCGGCGAAGGTCGTCGTTCTAGCATGGGTTACGTCAATGGTGGCGTTCGGCTGCTTGTTGAAGCGCTTCTGGATTTCAATGCGTCTCATGCCAATGAGATCACGAATGGACTTGATCTTGGTTTGGACGTCTTCCTCAATACGATTGAGCGGCCCGGTTTCGATCATCCGATACTCGCGAGTGCGGGTGATCGTATGAAGCATTTTCGACAGGAACAGATAGTCGCGGCGCACCAGCTTGCGGATATCTTCCGAGTTGAGGCTGACCTCGCGCATGATCACTGCGCCCTCAAACTGGGCCCCGAAAACATCAGTCAAAGCGAGCTGCTGCTTGTCCGTCCCAAAGGATGGGCCTTGTTGACGCAGGCCTGGCAGGAAGAGTGATTTGGGTTGTGCCATTGGTAGTCCTCGATACAGTGAAATTCACTGTATGCGGTGGATACCGCGCAACTTTTCGGGAAAAACAGCCATTTCAGGCGGTTTTCAGGCTATTGGCTTGTGTGAAGGCGATTGCTACGTCAATGCCGCCTGAATCCGCCACACGAGCCGACCCGAGAGCGTGGGGCGGCCTTGTGTTTCGTCGCTGCTGGTTTGCTTGCCCAGTGGAATGGTGATCAGGCCATCGTCTGCGCTCGACGGTGAGCGTGCGAAGTGGTGGAAATTCCCATCAGGATCGACACAGACACGAAGCATGAGTGCGGAGTCCGACTCGATCAGGAAGGTCTGCCCGGGCTGGGGGCCCAGAGTCAACCGGGACATGACCAGCAGATCGCCAGGGCTGATGCCTTCGCAGAGATCGCTTACCGCGGTTAGATAAAAGAGCGTGTCGTCGAGAACCGACCGGTCGAAGTACAGCCCATAGGGAAGGAAGACATTTGCGGGATTGCCGCCGAGGTAGTCGTAGATCTGCAAATGATCCCTGTCGCCCTCGCCGACGATCTGAGCCGGAGAAATCCCGATCACGGCGCACAGACGCAGAACCTGGCCCAGAGGGAGATCGTCGCTGCCATCGAAAAATCGCTTGATGGCTTCGGCGGCATCGCCAAATCGCGAGCGCAGTTCCAGTTCGAAGGAGTAGTTGTCGACCTCGAACCCGTGACGGAGGTAGGCAAGGCGCAGCTTCTTGACAACCAAAGCAAGTGATTCGTCGTGTCTCTGCATGACAGTCTTGGCCTTTGGCTCCGGTTTTTAAGATGTCGCGCTCCATGCGCAGCAGAGCCTGCTCCATCTGCTCCGGGCATACCGGCTTGTCGCAAGCGTCTTTGAGTTGCCCATTCTCGTTCAGGCGAACCCAGTTACCCAGCGTTTGCACAGGAACGCCAAGCGCCTTGGCCGTCACCGGCACCGCCTGGCCTACCTCGACCAATCGCACCGCCTCCAGCTTGAATTCCAGTGTGTACTTGCCACGGGATTACCCGTCTTTCATCTTGCTCATTTCCGTCTCTCCATTGCATGATTTTTACCATCAGCCGTGGAGTGCGTTTTTCTGGGACAACATTATGTTACAGCGAATTCCACCCGAAGTTCGTGAGAATTGCGCCAAGCAAGTTGTAAACAGCATTGCCAAGGAAAGAGCCGCCCCGGAGGGGAAACGGTATCCCGGAAAAGCAACAGTGCTATCAAATTATGTCAGGTCTGACATTGCCTGCCGCGCAACCGAAGATTAGTCTTGTAACAACTGCTCGTTAGAGCGGCTTGCAATCTCGACTGTGAGCTGATCTCACTCATGTTTGTTGGGCATGAGAAGCGGTTAATAATTTCTAGAGACGTTACCTTGGATCTGACTGTTATGGACATTGACTTGGTCGAGAAAGAAATCATTGGGCTCAATCGCAGGTTTGTCGCGATCTGCACCAGGACAGATGAAAGAAATCTACCAGAGCTTTCCGTAAAACTCAATGTTGGGATGCCTTTTCTGCGTTCGCTACGGGGGCTGAACACGGACCAACTGGACGCGATCGCCACGACACCGCGCTGTCTGCTGCAGCCAGCGATTGACGAGCGCAGCATAAGCCACGCCGCGTCGATCAAGTCAGGGACGACCCGTTCGCTGTTCCTAAGCTCCACCAAAGTGGTCCGGGATGCCATCGCTTGACCTGCTGAGTGCGACCGATGTCGCAAAGATCGGCGAGATGGTGACCTGGGGCACAAAGATCAAGGACATCGGCTGGGTCGTTCGCAAGCCTCAAGCCGAGAACTACGCCCGCAAGTTGTATGCGGCCATGAACAAGCGTCCGCCCAATGGCGCTCCGGGCTCAGCAACCTCGAAGAGCCTTAAACTGACCGACCGCATGCAATATGTGGCGCTGGCAGCCGAGTACCAGGATGCAGTGAAAAGGGGCACCGATCGAAACGATGCGATGCTCGCGGTGTATCGTCAGCACTTCCAATGGCTGCGTGCGCAACCCCCTGAAAACCGAATCTCGTCGAGCATCTGGATGGAGTTGAGCCGTAAGCTCGATTGCCGCATTGCCAGGTTGGTTCGATGTGGTTGCTGTGGTGGGCAACATGTCGTCGAAAAAGAAACCGTCCGCGACATGCCGAAGTGCATGTGGTGCAGCCATTCCATGCCAGTTCACCA
The DNA here is from genome assembly GCA_050739815.1 of Pseudomonas sp. GTDB lineage: Bacteria > Pseudomonadota > Gammaproteobacteria > Pseudomonadales > Pseudomonadaceae > Aquipseudomonas. The sequence continues at coordinate 3,285 of JBOICE010000289.1, forward strand.
GTTCGTCTCGAGTCAGCAGCATCACCGCCATCTAAAAACCGGGTAAAGAGCGGTTTTTGTCGTGTAGCTGGGCCGCCGCCGCCGCTCAAAATAGTTGCAAATATGGCATCGAAATGAGCATCAGGCACTTCTTATCCAACCTAATAGGCAATAGCGGCGCCGCACCAGCGGGCACAGCGTCAGCGGCCGTAACCACCCCTGTGGCATCTGTCCCGCGCGAAGTGCCGCGAGAGGCGTATTATCCGCCTCAAGACCCCGGCCTGCCAGTGATCGAGCCCGAGTGTCTACTCGAAGCGGTCAGTGGAACCATCCGGCGGCTGCGCGAACTGACCGCATCGGACCGGGCGCAGTTCGAGGCGTCCTACCTTCAGCCGATTCAGAACCTCGCCCATCTGGTGCACCTGTTGCCGGCCTCGGCGAGCGAGCACTACAGTGGATCGGGCGGACTTTTCCGGCTGTGCGTTGACTTGGCTTTTTACGCGCTCCAGTCGGCTGACGGCAAGATATTCACCCCGAATGACTCGGTGGAGCAGAGGCACAAGAACGAGCCTCGCTGGCGCTACGCGACCTTCCAGGCGGCCTTGTCCTGCCAGGTTTTCCGGTCCCTCACCCTGATGACTGTCACCAATGACCGCGGCGAGGAATGGCCGCGTTTCACCACCACGCTGTACGAATGGCTGCGTCAGTCGTGCGCGACGCGTTACTACGTCAAATGGCACCAGCCTTCCAACATCACGGGTGCGGAGGGTGCGGCGGTGCTCGCGAAGGTGACCCCAAAGGAGCGCATGGATTGGCTGGCGCAAGGGGATGTGCAGATCGTTCGTGACATGCACCAGGTTGCCATGGGCGCCTCCCATCAGTCAGACAGCATTATGGCCAACGTCATGAGCACGATCGTACGGCGTGTAATTGATATGGATGAATCGACCCGCCGAAGCCGCTATGGGCTACTCACGGTCGGAATGCATGCCGAGCCCTATGTTCTCGACGCGATGCGCGACGCCATCGAGTCAGGAATATGGAAGGTCAATCAGGTGGGATCGCCCGTCTGGTACGGCAGCGATGGCCTGTTCATCGAGTGGCCGGCCGGTCACTCGGCCGTGCTTGCCCATTTCGAGCGCAACGGCCTGCGCGGGATGCCGCGCTCATCCATTTCGTTGGCCGAGATCCTTGGAAAGTCCGGTGTGGTGATTTCCGCCGAGAGCGGGCTGTGGGTGCGCGATGTGATGGTTCCCATGGAACAAGGTGGTCCGAGGACGCGCCGTTCGACAGCACTGCGATTCGTGGATGCCCAGGCGATCTTCGGACATATGCCGGTCGAACATACCAAGTGGCCGTACGGCGCCGAGCTCGTCACGGCGGAAATGCAGGCCGGTGTCAACTTGCAGCCTGAAAAGCCGGATCGCCCGTCAAAGGCTACTCCGGCCATGCAACCTGCACCTGACGTTCCGCAAACGGAGCCGAAGGATCAACCGGCGCGCGCGTCGCAGAATCAGGCCGCGCCGGAGACCCCGTCAGTGCCATCGACGGCCCCGGCACCCACCGCAGCGGCGGAACACCCAGCGCCCGTTGATCCTGATACAGGAGAAATCATCTACGCAGACCTGATCAAGCCCGAGGCCCGCCGCTGGATCAAGTCCTCCGACATAGCGGAAACCGTCGGGCAGATGATCCAGCTTCAGAAGGCGCACCGCGGCGAGATTGTCAAGGGGTTTAGCTATGGCGTCGCCCTGAGTGTGGACTGGATCGGCGATCAGTCCCCGACCGATATCACACAGTTCGTCAAGGTATTCGAGACGAACCGGTGGCTTGGCCGGCCTTCGGGCGCCAAGAACGAGGCGGTCAAGCTGCACGAGATCCAGTTCGACGACGCGCTGAAGAAGGCCATCGTGCTGAGTGTTCAGGGCGCACAGACGCTGGGCTTTGACACCGGGGCGCGCAAATGAAGTCGATGCACCTGGACACACTGTTTCGCCCGGCCTACGAGGCGCGCGCGGCAACAGGCTGGCTGATAGCAACCGTATGGGTGCTAGGGCTGTCGGTGGCGACGAGGATGGCGGCACCGGCCATCGCCTCGCTGCTGTTGCTGACGGCGGTGATGACGGCGTGGCGAGCATGGCAAGCGAGCCGGGTGTGGCAGTTCAAGATGCAGCTTGCGGGCGCGAACGTAGCGTTCGTGAGCGCATCGCAATTGCGCGCAGCGCAGCCCAAGCTAACCGACAAGCTATGGATGGGATGGGGATGGGAGTGGGAACCATCGCACACCCAGAGGGCATACGACATTGCCAAGAAGGACAAGAAGGAAATCTACCCGCCGCAATGGTGGCTCAAAGTGATTGGCTCCGACCTGAAGCCGGGCACGGCCAAGGGCAAAGCATGGATTCACGGCATGGATGTCGAACAGAGTGTAGAAGTGCCGATGGACTCGTTTGTCGGCCATACCGGTATCCTGGCGACCACGGGCTCTCTCAAGACCTCGCTCTACAAACTGATGGTTTATCAGTTCGCCCTCAAGGGGCAATGCTGCGTGATTTTGGATCCAAAGGGCGACGCCGATTTGTTTGCGGCGGGCCGCGATGCAGCGATTGCGGCTGGGAATCCAGAACGGTTCATTTCCTTCCGTCCCGCCTTCCCATCCACTTCAGTGCGTCTGGACGGCTTGAAGAACTGGGACCGCGAGACGCAGGTGGCCTCGCGCGTCAAACAGATCATCAGCGCGAGTGACGACGACAACTTCATCAACTTCTGCTGGACGGTCACGACCAATCTAGTGGGGTGCATGAAGCTGGTCGGACGGCGCCCGACCATCATTTCCCTGCTTGATCACGTCCAGTCGCTGGAAAACCCCGAGTCATTGTGCGAGGAGGTTCTTTACGCCTTCCTGCCCGACCACATAAAGAATTTCTCTGCGCTTCTGGCCGATCGCATGCGCACTGCGGACGTTCCCCAACGTGGCGGCAAGAGCAAGGGCGGGTTGGCCGACAGAGCATCGCCACGGTTGATGGTGCTGATCCAGATGTTTCGCGAGCTGCCGGTAGAGGATCGACTGCGACCAATTTCAGGACTGATCGCGATGCTGGATTCGAACCGCGAGTGGTTCTCCAAGATGATTGTGGCCATGGTGCCCACGCTGACCAAGATCGCCAGCCTCGGGCCGCTTATGTCGCCCGACTATGACGACGTGAACGACACGCGCCCGATCTATGACATGAAGAAAATCGTGGACGGTGGCATGATCCTGTACGTAGGACTCGATGCCCTTTCGGATGCCTCGGTTGCGGCGGCCATCGCGGCGCTGATCATTGCGGACGCCGCAGGCTATGCTGGCGAGACCTACAACTACACACAGGGCAAGCCACCGGTTGTTCACATGTTGATTGACGAGGCGGGCGATGCCGCCTGCGAGCCTTTGATCCAGAACCTGAACAAGGGTCGTGGGGCCGGGCTGCGGATTTATCTGGCGATGCAAGCCATCGCGGACTTGGTTTCGGCTCTGGGCAACAACCAGACACTGGCCGAGCGCATCCTAGGCAACCTAAACAACTTCATTGTTGGCGCGACGCAGGACGCCAAGACGCTGGAGTTCATCGAGGAGCGACTGGGGCATGTTCCAGTGCTCACGCGTTCCCAGTCTCAAGGCAGTGGGCAGAAGACGGAAGACATCGGACTGGAGTATTCCGCGAACCGCAGCGTGTCGGTGAGCGAAACCTTGCAGTACCTCGTGCCGCGCAACCTGCTTCTGTCCATGCCGGATCTCCAGTACATCGCCATCGTGAACCGATCGCAGGTCTGGAAGGGTCGAATCCCCGTGCTGAAATTTTCATGACCATCAACGAAAAACACCAAGAAAAAAACCATGCGCTGGTCCCTGTTCCAGGCTTGCCGGAGCCAGCCACACGCGCAGGTTGGCGCAACGCGCGCGTTCGCAAGAACATGCAACGTGCGTTATCCGACAGCGGACTGGCGCGACAGGCGGAGATTGCATTCAGATGGTGGCCGACCCTGCAGAACACCGCTGTAGCTCTTTGCGCGCATGTCGGAGACAGGATCCTGAACGAAGAGGGGATTGCGCTTGCACACGCGACGGTCCTTCAGGCTGTCCGGGCCTTTAACGAGAGCACGAACGA